>BJGL01000019.1 GCA_014190475.1 Bacteroidota bacterium | reverse complement strand
CACCAGCACCGGGAGGTGTTGGAACAAGAAGCTTATTAAACTCAGCACCAAAAGAAAGAGTATTGGTGTTATTGTATTTTTTTGTGTAATTCAAACCTAAACCAAGGTTAGCAGGAATGAAATCCTTTGCATCTGCATTGCTTGTGTAAGCAATCTTAGCACCCAAGTTAGAAAGCACAGCACCCCAAGCAAGGCCAGTACCATTCTTCTTGCCATCATGGTAGTAAGCAAGGTCAGCTGCTACAGAAGAACCAGTCTTATAGGTAGTGCTACCGTTAGTCAATCCACCAGTCAAGTCTGAATTGATATATTTCAAAGTGATACCAACACCACTTTTATCAGAAAGTTTGCGAGAATAACCAAGATCTACACCAAACTCACGAGGTCTGTGCTCTGTTCCCAGAGGAGCACCTGTGAAATCAGTGAACTGAATGTTGCCAAGGCTGAAATAACGAACAGAGGCAGACAAAGCCTGATTGTCGTCTAATTTCTTGAACCCTGTAACAGAAGCCAGGTAAACATCGTTTACTAGGTCCTTCATCCATGGAGTGTAAGTAGCAGAAATACGTGCATCAGATGTGTTGAAAGCAACTTTTGCAACGTTCCAGATAGCAGAATAAGTATCTGGAGAAGTAGCTACTCCCATTTCACCCATACCACCTGAACGTGCGTCAGGAGAAATACGAAGGAAAGGAACGGCAGTTGTAACCACATTGATTGGGTCAGTCTGCGCATTAACATTTGCAGTCAGACCACATAATAGCAGGATGCTGGCAGTCAGTTTTAAAGCAGTTAGTCTCATTAGAAAATTTTTAGTAGTGTGTAAATATAGCGTTTTTGATCAAAAAGCCCTCCAAAAAGGAATTTTTTTCAAACTTCGGGAAATCAGTCATAATGAGCAACTTCCGTATAGATTTTCTTCCTAATTAGAAGACTCCGACAGAAGGTAAACGCCTCTATTTCAATTATATTGTTAAAATAAACCTTTTTTTTAAAAATTCTTCTTCTCCCCAATTTTTACATAAACCATTGACTTGAAACAAATTAGGTCTTAAAAAAATAAAAGGGGGCAGGAATTGTATTTGCCCCAAACTACTTAAATTCGCAAGCCCTGTAAATCAAGGGAAAAGAACCGGGGCAATATCCCGGCTTAAACCTGCGTTAGACAATACCAATCGAAGCTTTATGCTACAAATGCAACGTCCAATTTTTATCCTCCTGGCTCTGTCAGGTTTTGTATTGCTCAGTTCCTGCAAAGGCAAAGGAATTTTTGCAAAAAAATCTCCTAAGTCAAGTGTTACAGGCTGGAACTACAATGAAAAAGGTGGTTTTCAGGTTGCCCAGGCTAAAGACCAGGCCACCGGACCCGGTTTAGTTTTTGTAGAGGGAGGAACCTTTACCATGGGACAAACCGAAGAAGATGTAATGGGAGACTGGAATAACATCCCCCGTCGTGTTTCTGTTCCTTCCTTTTACATGGATCGCACAGAGGTTGCCAACGTGCACTACCGCGAGTACATTTTCTGGTTGGCCAAAATATTTGATCCTTCTGATCCTGAGAATGTAAAAATTGTTGAAGGTGCACTCCCAGATACGTTAGTTTGGAGAAGTGAGTTAAGCTACAATGAACCCTCCGTTGAACTTTATTTTCGTCATCCTGCCTTCAATTATTATCCGGTTGTAGGTGTAAGCTGGAAGCAGGCGAAGGATTTTTGTTTGTGGAGAACAGATCGTTATAACGAATCTACCCTAGTAGACAAAGGATATATCAATAAGAATAACTTAAAGCCCGGCGCCCAGCAAGGCGATAATAATTTTAATACTCGCTCTTATCTACTCGGGCTTTATACTGCACCTCCCGGTAAAGCCATGCGCGCCAGCCGTGGCCGAGCACCACAACAACCCTCTTTGGAATCAGGAATTGTTAGCCCAGAATACCGTCTTCCATTTGAAGCAGAGTGGGAATATGCTGCCTATGGTTTGATTGGACAAAATCCACGTACAAGTTTGAAAGAAGGGAAACGTGGAGAGGAGCTGCAATCGAATAAACAAGTTTATCCTTGGGCACAAAATGTGAATGGTCTTCGTGAAAACCGCAGAGGAAGTTTGCAAGGTCAGTTCTATGCCAACTTTAAAAGAGGAAGTGGAGACAATGCGGGTGTAGCAGGTGGCTTGAATGACCGTTCTTTCTATACCGCCCCAGTAGAATCTTATTACCCAAATGCATTTGGACTCTATAACATGGCAGGTAATGTGAGTGAGTGGGTAGAGGACACTTATCGTCCACTCTCCAATTTAGATTTCGACGATCAACCAGCCCCTTTCCGTGGTAACAAGTTCATGAAGCTCTACGTAGCAGACTCTACCACCTTGGATCCTTCTGCTCGTTATGAAAAAGATTCATTAGGTCGTGTAAAAATGTTAGAAGTAACTGAGGCAGATGCGCGTAATAGAAGAAATTATCAAAAAGGTAATGTAATTAATTACCTCGATGGTGACTCCCTATCTTCTGCCGCCTACGCATATGGAACTTCAACGCTGTTGGATCCTGAACGCTCCAAAGTATTCAAAGGAGGAAGCTGGAACGACCGTGCTTATTGGTTAAGCCCTGGAGCCCGTCGCTATTTAGAGGAGGATCTTTCCGCTGCCACAATTGGATTCCGTTGTGCTATGAACCGGGTAGGAAGCCCCGAACTTGGGAACAAGCGCAAAACAGGACAATACTTCCCTACAAAAAGACAAAAACGCTAAGAATAAATCTTACCAAATTCAAAACCCTCCTCTTTCGGAGGGTTTTTTTATAGTGGTCCAAGTACCTTTGCAGTATGTCTATTGAATCACTCTACGCATTATTCCAACAATACCCCCATGTAGAAACGGATACCCGGCAATTAAAACCAGGTTGTATTTTTTTTGCACTACGCGGAGAAAATTTCAATGGTAACCAATTTGCAAAAAAAGCATTGGAAGCTGGAGCAGCGGCCGCTATCATAGATGATGCAGCTGCCTATGTAGACAAAAGAACAATCCTGGTTGAAAATACGTTGACCACCCTACAGCAATTGGCAAAATTTCATCGTCAACAATTCAATATTCCTTTTATTGCTATCACTGGTAGCAATGGGAAAACCACCTCTAAAGAATTAGTCCATGCGGTACTGGCGAGCAGCTTCCGGACGTATACAACACAGGGAAATCTGAATAATCACATTGGCATTCCCCTGACGTTGCTGCGCGTTCATAAAGATGCGGAATTAGCGGTGATAGAAATGGGCGCCAACCACCAACAAGAAATTGCCGGCTATTGCACGTACACCTTACCAACACATGGTATAATTACCAATTGTGGTAAAGCACATCTCGAGGGGTTTGGAGGTGTGGAAGGCGTAAGAAAGGGCAAGGGCGAACTATACGATTTTATAAGGGCGAACCAGGGAACAATTTTTTTAAACCAAGACCTTGATTACTTACATCCGATGTCAATGGGTATTTCCAATATTGTGACCTATGGAACGCAAGCGGCACAAACATGCGGAAATATCCAATCTGCTGACCCATATTTGAATGTAACCATTCAACCCGCTGAAAAATTTGAAGCAATACCCTCCTTACATACACAATTAGTGGGTGATTATAATTTATCAAATGTATTGTTGGCAGTAAGTGTGGGTCGTTATTTTGGTGTACCCGCAGAAAAAATAAAAAAATCGATCGAACACTATCAACCAACAAATAGCCGTTCGCAGTTAATCCAAAAAAATACCAACACCATTATTCTGGATGCCTACAATGCCAATCCAAGCAGTATGCAAGTAGCTATTCAAAATTTTAGCAAGTTGGAGGCCACTCAAAAAGTATTATTACTCGGATCTATGGCAGAGTTAGGGGAAGAAAGTAAGCAAGAGCACCTGCAATTAATCGAACTCATTCGATCCCATAATTGGAAAGAGGTTGTACTGGTAGGAGATGGATTTGCAGAACTTTCACATCCGTATATCCAATTTAAAAATTCGAATGAAGCTGCAGGTTGGTTTCGTGCACAAAACTTCTCCCACACCCATTTCCTTATCAAGGGAAGTAGGAGTATGAAAATGGAAACTATTTTAATAGACCCCGCATGAACATACTAGCGCCATGACAACGCTTCTACTCAGTCTACAACTTGAAAGCAGCACAATTTTCGGAGCCCTAGCTTCTTTGCTGATTGGTCTTTCTTTGGGGCTGATTGGTGGGGGTGGCTCTATTTTAACGGTACCCGTATTAGTTTATTTATTTGGGGTGAACCCTTTACAAGCTACTGCCTATTCACTTTTTATTGTAGGCACCACTAGTGCTATTGGCGCTTTTCCCAAATACAAAGAAGGACAGGTGAACCTCAAAACCGCATTGATCTTTGGAGCACCTTCTATCATCACAGTGTATGCCACACGCAAATGGATTCTTCCGGCTATTCCTACTGAACTGGGGCAATGGGGAGAATTTATACTTACAAAAAGTATGTTATTGATGCTGCTTTTTGCTTTGCTAATGGTAGCCGCTTCGTTTTCCATGATCCGGACGCAAAAGTCTTTGGGTGCAGATGCAACCAAACCACAGTCCTTTAATTACCCGCTGATACTCGTAGAGGGAGCGGTGGTCGGCTTGTTGACCGGTCTGGTTGGCGCAGGAGGTGGTTTCTTGATCATACCGGCCTTGGTAATACTGACAGGGCTACCCATGAAACAAGCTGTTGGAACTTCGCTCCTGATCATCGCTGCTAAATCGCTAATTGGGTTTACGGGCGATTTAACTGAGCAGTCAATAGATTGGACGCTACTTGGATTTGTAACTTCAATGGCCGTGGTGGGGATTATAATAGGAAATCAACTGAGTAAAAAGATAGATGGGAATAAGCTTAAAAAAGGATTTGGCTGGTTTGTATTGGTAATGGGCCTTTACATCTTGATAAAAGAGAGCTGGGGAGCTGGTCATTGAGGGATGTGATAAGAATCACATTAACAGCAAATGAAATCCCGAATTTTGTACATGAACAGATAAAAAATAAGAATTATGAAAGTTGAACAGATTTATACCGGTTGTTTAGCGCAAGGTGCTTATTACATTGAAAGTAATGGTGAAGCAGTAGTAATTGATCCGCTTCGTGAAGTAGCCCCCTACATTCAGAAAGCTGCACGTAATGGTGCTACTATCAAATATGTGTTGGAGACGCATTTTCATGCAGACTTTGTTTCCGGGCATCTCGACCTAAGCAAAAAAACTGGCGCTCCCATCGTATACGGCCCCAATGCGAACCCTGCCTTTGAGGCAATCATTGCCAAAGATGGTCAAGAATTTAAAGTAGGCGCACTCACCTTAAGAGTTTTGCATACACCTGGGCATACGATGGAAAGTACCTGCTATTTATTATTGGACGAACAAGGCACGCCGACTGGCTTATTCTCGGGTGATACACTTTTTATTGGAGATGTGGGCCGTCCCGATCTGGCACAAAAAGTAGCCAGTGATTTAACACAAGAAAAATTAGCTAGCTATCTTTTTGATTCACTTCGTAATAAAATTATGCCGTTGCCCGATAGCGTAATAGTATACCCTGCACATGGAGCCGGTAGTGCTTGCGGAAAAAATATGAGCAAGGAAACTACGGACACATTGGGCAATCAAAAGAAAAATAATTACGCACTACGTGCCGATATGACTAAAGAGGAGTTTATCAAAGAAGTAACTGAAGGATTAGCAGCACCTCCGGCCTATTTCCCCTTGAATGTGATGATGAATATTCAAGGATATGAAAGTATTGACAAGGTGTTGGAGCGCGGTCAACAAGCCATGAGTCCTGAGGCCTTTGAAGCGGCCGCCAACGAAACGGGTGCCTTGATTCTAGATACACGGGCACCGCAGACGTTTGCAGCAGGTTTTGTACCGAATTCAATCAATATTGGAATAGACGGTCAGTTTGCCCCTTGGGTTGGTGCGATGATCCCCGATATCAAACAAGAAATTTTATTGGTTTGTGATGAAGGCCGCGAAGAGGAAGTTGTTACACGGTTAGCACGTGTGGGATATGATCACACTATTGGCTATTTGAAAGGCGGATTTGCAGCCTGGAAACAAGCCGGTAAAGAGATTGATCAAATTCAATCGGTGGATGCCGACTTGTTAGCTGCCATCCTTGAGAAACAACCCGTTGATATATTAGATGTGCGGAAAAAAAGCGAATACCTCAGCGAGCATATCTGTCAAGCAGAAAACACACCACTCGATGTGATTAATGAAAGCATGGCACAAATCGATAAGAATAAAACATATTATGTACACTGTGCCGGAGGATACCGCTCTATGATTTTCACTTCAATTTTACGTGCAAGAGGCTTTGATAAACTCATCGATGTAAAAGGAGGATTCAAATCAATTAAAGACAGCGGTAAATTTAATCTAAGTGATAGCACCTGCTCCTCTACTTTAAAAAATTGAACTAACCATTATGGCAACATTAAAAGAAATCGTAAAGCAAGCTGATACAACTATCGTTGATGTGAGAAGCACATGGGAAGTTGAAACAGGACAATATCCTGGCGCCATCAATATTCCTTTAGAAGAATTACCCCAGCGACTCAGTGAATTTGAAGCATTCGAAGGACCTATAGTCTTGTATTGCCGTAGCGGAAACAGAAGCGGTATGGCCTTGCAGTTTTTGCAACAACAAGGTTTTGAAAACCTTTATAACGGGGGCGGCCTGGATGATATGCTTAAATTAGCCTGATGCAAAAGTTCGGACTAGTATTATACTTACTGATACTTTCCGGGCTGGGGTATTCGCAAGATCGATACGAGGGCTGGATTCGATTGAATCTTAATCACTGGGTACAACCTAAATTTGGATGGGGTCTTGAATTACATCATCGCAGACAATCTAATTACTGGACATCCGAAAAAAATATACTGGATGAATCCATGCTGACCATTGTCAGACCTTGGATTTATTTCAAACTTCCTTCCAAATGGACACTTTGTGCAAGCCCCCTCTCCTATCACGGCTACCGGGATATCCTAAACGCCCAAGGTGACATAAAAGATTTTTTGGAGTTGCGTTCTACCTATGGTATTCAAAGAACCTTCCCGATAAAGCAGTTAATTAGCCGAAACAGAGCTTGGTATGAGTTACGCTTCAGTAATGTAAATCAGCCGAATTATTTTTTTCAGACAAGGCTTCGTATTCAAAATACATGGCTTGTCCCTTTACTTAGCTTGAATCAACATACAAAACTTAACTATAATTTTACCAATGAATTTTTTATCAGCCAACGTGAAAAGCTTATTCAATTCGATCACAACCGACTCTTTAACGGACTTCAGGTTAAGTGGGGGCCACAGGAAATCAGTCTAGGCTACCAGTGGAGTCGTCACAATGTCAGCCCCCACGCTATTTCACGTAATCAGCTTTTTCTAAACGCAAGTTTTGATTTATGAAATACAATCATTAATTACTGAAAGTATGCCATGCTAAAATTTAGATTAATCAAGATATTTTTATGAGCCAATCGAACCCCCAAAAAAGGTATTTGTCCTCCTCACTACAGTGTAAATGTCCCCGCTGCCGCGAAGGAGATTTATTCAAGAACCCCTTACGCTTTACATTCAAGGGTAATCTAGAGATGCATGCAACCTGCACAGTATGTGGCCAACCTACAGAAATTGAGGTGGGTTTTTATTATGGAACCGGTTACGTTAGTTATGCTCTAACTGTTGCCTTAACGGTATCTACACTAGTAGCCTGGTGGGTATTGATTGGTTTCTCAACAGAAGACAATCGATTTTTTTGGTGGTTGGGCAGTAATGCCGTTTTACTAATACTACTACAGCCCTGGTTGATGCGTATTAGCCGAAGTCTTTGGATTTCCTGGTTCGTATCTTATGATCCAGACTGGATCAGCCATGAACTTTCTGAAACTGATTTTGAACGGGTGAATAAGGACCAATCCGGCAACTGGTAAGCCTCTATTTTTCCCTATTTTTGCACCCCTTTGGAGACTTGTCCGAGTGGTTGAAGGAGCACGCCTGGAAAGTGTGTATACCCCTAAAGGGTATCGAGGGTTCGAATCCCTCAGTCTCCGCTAAAATGAAGCGTAATTAACTGTTTATCTGTTGATTACGCTTTTTTTGTTGGATTTTAGTCCACTGTTGATCCACCATTTGAACATTTTTGTCTGTGCTGTACTGCTAAGAAGTTTGGAAAAATAGAGAGCAGTTTTTTAATTAATTTCATTTCAATCATCATCATGCAAAAAAATTGTTACAACAACGGAAGAAGGGACTTTATACGTAAAGCAAGTTTTACAGCAGCGCTTTATGCAATTCCCTCCGCTCTAGTTCATGCGGTACCCATAGATTTAATCACGCCGGGCCCTGCCCCAAAAGAGCGAATCAAATTACTGATCAACGGAAAAGAAATTGCTGCCGAAGTGGATATTCGTATTACGCTACTTGACTTTTTACGAGAGCAGCTCGGATATACCGGTACTAAAAAAGGATGTGGAATGGGTCATTGTGGAGCCTGCATTATTCATATCAATGGAAAAAGAATGAATAGTTGTCAAACCTTGGCCATCCATAACAAAAGCAATAGCATTGTCACTATCGAGGGAGTAGCTAAAGGAGAGGATTTGCATCCGATGCAAGAAGCTTTTATTAAATGTGATGCTATGCAATGCGGCTACTGCACACCTGGACAAATCATGTCAGGTATTGCCTGCATTCGGGATGGCAGAGCAGGCAGCAGAGAAGAAATTCAACGATACATGGCAGGAAATATATGTAGATGTGGTGCTTATCAAAATATTGTGGACGCCATTAGCCAGGTAAAAGCAAGTGGTAAACCAGTTTAACGCAAGAAGTAATTAAATGAAAAAAGAATTACCGCCAGTAAATGAAGGCCCCCGGGCAGACGCTTTAGATAAAGTAACAGGTAAGGCCACCTATGCTGCAGAACATCGTGTACCCAACCTTGCCTATGGCGTATTTGTATGTAGCACCATTGCTAAGGGCACTATACAATCGATAGATGAATCTGTGGCTTTAAAATCGGAGGGTGTCATTGATATCATATCCCACAAGAATTGCCCCAGCATACCAGGTTATGCTACGCAATTACCGGATGGAACACGAAATCCCAAACAATGGTGGGGTATGAAAGTGCTGCATGATAATCAAGTTCGATTTTATGGACAACCCATTGCCTTAATTGTTGCAGAAACAATAGAGCAAGCAAATGCTGCTAGTTTACTTCTGAAAGTCTCTTATCAAAAGGAAACTTTTGAAACAGATTTTAACTTGATAAGAAAAGATCTTTCAAAAGCAAAACCACCTAGCACTTACACCCGGGGTAACGCAACTAATCTTGAGCAAGCAGCCGTTAAAGTAGAGGGAGAGTTCAATATCCCCATTGAGGTACATAGCCCGATGGAGCCACAAGCAACCATTGCAGTATGGGAATCGGAGGATAAGCTGACGGTATATGATAAAACACAAGGACCTAAAGCCACACAAGGTGCTTTAGCCCGTTTATTTAACATACCGGATAAAAATGTTCGTGTGATTGTCAACTACGTTGGCGGCGCTTTTGGAAATGCACTTCGAAACTGGCACAACGTACCTGCAGCTTGTATCGCTGCCAAAAAAATTAATCGCCCGGTAAAAGTGGTACTCACCAGGCCACAGATGTTCAATCTGACAGGATATAGACCACAATCCTGGCAACAACTAAAAATTGGTGCCGATCAATCAGGAAAATTTGTTGGGATCGTTCACCACGCAATAAGTAATACGTCACGCTATGAGGAATTTCGGGAGGGCATTGTAAATGCCTCTCGCTTTTTATATGCCTGCGACTATGTAGAAACCAACTACAGAATTCTTCCGCTAGATGTTAGCACACCAACCTGGATGCGAGGGCCTGGAGAAGCCACCGGCTGTTTTGCATTAGAAAGCAGTATTGACGAGTTATCCTACACGCTCAACATGGACCCCGTTGAACTTCGAATAAAAAACTTTGCTGAAAAAAATCCAGAATCCAAATTGCCCTGGTCTTCTAACTATCTCAAAGAATGCTATGATAAAGGACGAGAATTAATCAATTGGAATAATCGTGCACAAAAACCGGGCAGTTTACAAGAAAATGGGTGGCTCGTAGGTTATGGTATGGCTAATGGAGTATTCGGTGCAGGCCGATCACAAGCATCCGTGCGTGCTATACTTAATGCAGATGGAAATTTAGTCTTGCAAAGTGCAGTCAGTGACATGGGACCCGGCACCACCACAGCCATGACTAAAATTGCTGCTGAAAATTTAGTGATGCCACTAAATAAAATTTCATTTAAGCTAGGAGACTCTGAACTACCTCCCGGACCCACACAAGGAGGATCCACCACCACCTCTACACTTGGAACGGCCGTGTACCTGGCTTGTGAGACACTAAAAAAATCATTGTGTACACTAGCGGTTGAGTACGCCCCTGCTTTTAAAAACATGGAGGCAAGCACGCTATTGGTTCAAAATGGTGGTGTGAGCTCCACCCTCAATAAGGAGTTATTCATTTCCAATGCTGATTTATTGAAACTAGCTAATAAACCTTTTTTGGAAATTACACAAGATTCGCAAGGCACCAGTGCCATGGAACTAAAGCATGCCACAAACTCATTTTCGTCACACTTTGTAAAAGTGCTTGTGAATCCAAAAACGTTTAAAGTAAAAATAGCTGAGGTAGTAACTACAGCCGATGCAGGAAAAATTATTAGTGAGAACACAGCAAGAAGTCAAATGCTGGGCGGAGTGGTGGGAGGAGTTGGAATGGCCCTATTGGAAGAATTAAAATTTGATCATCAAACCGGCGCTATCACAAACGCCAGCTTTGCAGGCTATCAAGTACCCTTACATCCAGATATCCCAAAGACAACAGTTTGGTTTGTCAATAAACCAGACCCCATCATTAATCCGATTGGAGCAAAAGGACTGGGTGAGATTGCATTTATAGGATTGGCAGCGGCAATTGCCAACGCGGTATATAATGCAACTGGAAAAAGGGTAAAAGACTTACCAATCACACCTGAGAAAATTCGAGCAATAAAAAATTAGCACAAAACTATTTTCATGTACAAGAGGCTATTACTGCTTGTCAATCTTGTTCTCATGACAATAGTTGGAGGGTCACAAAGTCGTTTAGTTAGCACTATCTCATTTCTACAAGTAACAGGGGGTGTTATTGTTATCCAAGCACAACTGCCCCCCTTTTCCGATACACTACAATTTATCTTTGACACAGGGAGTAGCGGAATTTCGCTAGACTCGTCAACAGTTAAATACCTTGGTTTACAAGCCGCTTACACAGGCCAGCTCATTCGGGGCGTTGGAGGGATACGCGAGGTGCCTATGTTACAAAACAAAAGCTTAAAAATTGGTCAACTCCATGCGGATTCACTCAATTTCTACGTAAACGACTACACTGTTTTGACATCAATTTATGGAATTAGAATAGATGGAGTAATTGGGTATGCGCTATTAAGCCGTTTTATTGTACAAGTGGACTATGAAAAACAACAAATGAACTGGTATACACCAGGTCCATTTGTATACCCTCGCAACGGCCACCTACTCCAGCCACAAATAAATAAACTACCGGCCTACCGAGTACATATCAAAGACATGAAAGCGGATTCGACCACTATGATGCTAGACATTGGAGCTGGGCTCAACTTACTTTTTTCAAACCGATACCTGGCAAAATCAGGTGTACTTGATTCAACCCGAAATTATTGGACCACCTCGGGGGAAGGTATTGGTGGACAGATTGATTTACGACTAACCGTTTTGCCTAAATTTCGAATAGGTCCTTACCGTTTCAAAAAAATACCAATTACTCTTTTTGAAGATCCCTACAATGCTACCAATTTCCCGATTTGGAGCGGCTTAATTGGTAATGATTTGTTACGCCGTTTCAATATAGTGCTTAATTACCCCAACAAAGAAATTCATATTCGTCCTAATCGGTATTATTACGAACCCTTTGATTACTCATATACCGGCATGGAACTATATTTGATAAATAACCATATAGAAGTTGGCTTTGTAGCGCCGTCCTCACCCGCGGCCTTAGCAGGAATTGAGGTAGGCGATCAAATACTAGCTATCAATAAAGTTATTGCGGGCAGCCTTGATGACTATAAGGCTGAGTTAAATCATGCTAAAAGAAAGATTACACTCCTGTATAAACGTGCAAATAAAATCGAAACGGTTGAAGTAAGAGTAATACGTATTAAGTGACTGTGCCCACTACTGAATTTAAAATAATACTTTTTGACGGCGAGTGTATTCTCTGTAACAAGGCAGTACAATTCATCATAAAAAGAGATACTAAAGAAATTTTCAAATTTGCGTCACTACAATCCAATTATGGCAAACAGCTACTAAATAAAATGGGAGGAGCCAGTGCTAATTGGAAATCAATAATCCTAGTTGAAGGTGACAAATACTTTATTAAATCAACTGCCGTATTAAATATTCTGAGAGAATTACACGGCTATTCAATTTTATATCATATTCTAAAATTATTCCCGCGAAAGATCTTAGACAGCCTATACTCTTTCACCGCCAAAATACGATATAAGTTATTCGGCAGAACGAACAGCTGCACTATTTATCAAAAGAGTGAATTCAGCAACCGAATTGCCGATTGGCCAGAAAATAAGTGAAAAGACTATTCTAGTTTTCTTTAAAGACACTTTCCGAATTGGGAACCTTTTTCCCCTTTTTAGATAATTCGATAAAATAACCAAGCACCATAAAATCTCTTCCAATTTCATCGTTAATACGGTAATCAAATTGATGCAGATATCCTATTTGAAGCGTGGTTGCGTTTGTTACTTTATAGCTTAGCCCCACCTGAAAACGATTTCGTTCAAAATAAGGTTCATTATTTGTAAAGAAAAGCTCATTGCTAAAACTTGCTTGAAAATCCTTAGACGCATTATTACTAATACGAAATGGGTAGGAAGCCCCTACTCGATAACGGAAACGATTTCTATAACCCGTGCTGGTCCATCGCATCTCCATACGGTAACGCTGCTCAATTTTCAAATCAAAAAGTGACTGAAAAAGTACAAGCTGCGGCCATAGCCTAAACTCGTTATTGTTTTTTGGCTTAAGAAAATTTCCCCCTTCGCGATAGGTCTGATAAGATCCAAGACCAAGTGTTAATTGATAACTATTCCCAGGCTTGAAATTAAAGCCACCCTTGTACTCGTAGTAGTGATAGTTGGAATAAAATTTAAGCGAACGAAGTTGCGCTTCTCCAAAAAAACTGAATTTATTATTATGTGCATACTTTAAATTGAAAATATTCCAAGTACCAATTAAGTTTTGCTGAGCACCAACTTTCCCTAGCCAAAGGCACAAAAAAAGAAGTACAATCAAATTCACTCTACTCACCCACCTCATAATAATTGGCTTTATAATAATAAAATTAAAATAGGGCTGTCAAGTTAAAAAACTGAACAGCCCTATCACCCACTTTTTGAGGAGCAGAGAAAATAAATTAAAACTGGGGATCAGGGGGAGTATTGGAATTATTATCTCTTTCACGGAATGGATAAGGATAAAAATTCCGATTCTTCTCAACGTTGGCAACGTTACTACGGCCAAAGCGTCTGAGATCTTCCATTTTCCAACCCTGCATATAAAGCTCGATACAACGATTGCGATAAATTTCAGTCAACACACTTGCCAGATCAACGGTACCACTATAGGCAGGAAGATCGGCTCCAATACCAAAGGGATCACTAGCAGGCGTCTTTGTCAAGACACGATTCAGCTCTATTACTGCAGCAGACAAATTTGCTGCTCCAGATCTTGCCAAACACTCAGCCTTGATAAGTGTTACCTCACTGGGCAAGAAGATTGGCCAAGGTGTAGTTAAGGCAGCCCCAAAACCATTGATACGCCAACGTGGAGCAGCAGCCGTATTAATTGACATGTAAAAAGCTATTCGTCTATCAGTAGAAACGGGACGCAATCCCACAGGCAAGCCAAATGTACTATCACGAACCTGGAACACGTTATTGGTAGCGGTAGAGACATTAAATATTGGATTGGGGGTTACAGCATCAAATCGCATTTCACTTTTCACTGTAAGATTCACTGCGTTAGCAGAAGTAAGTGCCAGAGAATAATTTCCAGCAAATAAAGCATAACGCGCTTTCAGTGCTTGTAGTGTGTTAGGAATTTCAATACCACCAGGAATATTGCTGGCAACAGTGCTACTTATTGGGTTAGTAGCAATTACGCCTAGTGCTGCATCAATAACTGCAACCGCTTTATTGTAACCTGCGATACGATCAATAAAGCCAGCCTTATTACCTATAGCAATAGTATCGGGTATTTTTTCCCAAAAAGCAGAAAGATTACCCAATGCAAGCGCTTTGAAAATGGTGGCATACCCAATTAGTCCAGAAGCATACCCTTTATCACCTAGTTTGGCAGCGTTACGTATTACATTATCCGCATCAAAAATCACCTTACAACTACTTGCCCAAAGATTTCCCACTACAGCATTATTTCCATCAACGGCAGTGCCCCCATTAAAAAGATTGGTTTCATCGACGTTACCTGTATTACGATTGCTAAGCTCGAAACTTGAAAATCCATTTGCACAAACTAAATTATACAAAGAACCAGCTCTTCCATTACTGTACTGTTTCTGAACTCCCACTGCAACGCCTGTAAGCCCAACTGGGTTGGACAGAGTTTGTTCAAGTGTAGCATCATTAGGGTTAGCAAAATCTTTTTTGCAGCTTATCATCAGCGATGATAAAGCAGTCACAATAAAGAGGTTTCTTATAAAGAAATTCATATTCATAATTTTATTCTTTAGTGGTTAGAATTTAACGTTTACTGCAAAATTGAACGTACGGGGGATAGGCACATTTCCAAAATCAATACCACGCGCTAATGTACTTCCGCCACCTGCGTTTGTCTCAGGGTCAAATCCTTGGTAATTATCCCAGCTAATAAGGTTACGACCAGAAAGTGTAACGCCTAAATCACTAAATAACTTCCCAACTCTGCCAAAAGAATAGCTTAAGGCAAGTTCACGCAGCTTTACAAAACTTCCATCATCTATTCTCCATTCCTCAATAGCATAAATACCGCTTATATAACCACGTGGTAGAGTACCTCGATGTTCTAGCTCGGCGAATTCCTTACCATTGCCCACACCTTGACGTGTTCTAAAATCTGCGTTAAATACATCCACACCTTGTACCGCATCAAATTGTAAACGAAGACTTAGCTTTTTATAACTAACTGTATTGATGATTGTACCAGTCCAATCAGGATTAGGATCGCCAATTACTTTACGAAGTGCTGTACCAGCAGGTAATCCCGTAACAGGATCGCGCTGCGTAGTAAAAGTGTTGGGCGTTAACTGTGTGCCTCTTTCTTGCAGAGGTATACCTGCAGCATTCTTGATCATGTTGCCAGCCGCATCTTTTGCAAAGAAAAATCCGTAGAACACACCAACAGCTTGGCCAGGGAGTAAAGACACCTGACCAGCAGGTAAATTAAACTGGATTAAACCTTGAGGTATATTTTCTACACGATTTTTATTCTTGTTATAAATAACAGAAACGTCCCAACTTAAATCTTTCTTTTTAAGCAAAGAACCACCTAGTGCCAATTCAAATCCCTTGTTTGACAACGATCCCACATTTCCTAAAAGACTAGTGTAACCTTGGCTAGGAGCAATAAAACGACTGATTAGCAAATCCTCCACTTGCTTGTTATAAATATTGACAGTGGCCGTAATACGTCCTTTAAAGAAAGACATATCAGCACCGATTTCTTGCTCCTTTTGTGTTTCAGGTTTAACATTTTCATTAGCTAACTGCCCAGGGCTCATAAGTGAAGTGCGACCAACCAAAGGAGAGGCGTTATAAATATTGAATCGAGAATAAGCGCCAATTCCAGTTAAATTTCCACTCTCCCCGTAAGCTGCACGAACTTTTAAGTAATCAAACCATTTACTAAATGAAGCTTTTTGCCAAAAGGCCTCATCACTAATTACATAGCTGGTGCTAAATTTCAAGTAAAGCTGATTGCGTTGCTCAACTCCAAACACTGAAGACCCATCCAAACGAGCAGCTCCGGTCAAGAATAATCGATTCTTGAATTTAAAATTTTGCTGGATATATGCACCAGATATTGAAATTTCACTTCGCTGATCAGAGCCCGGTAACACAGTGCTAGCCCCTTGAACTGTCTGTACCAGCGGAGCCATTCCCCGACCTTGCAATACGCTAAAAACTCCTTTTTCATACTGTAAGGAATATCCGATCTGTGTAGTGCTTTGGAGATTATCACTGATCCTTTTATTGAGTGTACCATTTAACTCATGGTTAATCAAAAACTGCTGATTGTTTCCAATACTTGAATAACCATTCAATGTTGGATCAAGACTTATACCACCACCCCAAAAAGCAGGACTCGCATTATAAGTATAGGGTGGCATATACGTAGTTCCAACTTGAGCAATATTGTCTATACCCAACGTGTAATCAACAGTAAAATCCTTGAAAGGCTTTAACTTAAGCCCCAAAGATGAAATAATACGATTTGTTTCATTTGTTTGCTTGAAATCCTCAATGACACTAACCGGGTTAACACGACCACGTTCGCCCACCGCTACTAAATTTCCATTTGCATCACGTTGCCAAATGTTATGAAAGTTGCCAAGAATAGTAACACTGTTCATGGGAGAAAAGAAACTGTTTCCATCTGGTTTTTCGTTAGCCCTACTATTTGTATAGTTCATGCCAACTGAGAGAGAGGCCCATTTCGCTAACTCTTGGTCTAAATTCAATCTAAAACTAAACCGTTTAAAATCGGTATTCTTGATAATTCCTTGATTATTGAAATAAGAGGCCGAGGCAAAATATTTCGTTTTATCCTTGCCACCTCGGATACTTATGTTGTTATCGGTACCCATAGCATTTTGAAATATATAATCCCAATAATTATACCGAGTAACGTTGGTTGTGGTCGTGAGAGCGGGCGTGAGAATATCCTGTGTTTGTGCAGTAGGTCCATCAGTTGGACCTCCAAACTTAGTAGGAGCTGTGTTGTACCCAACTGATTTGCGTAAGGCACTACTAATTAAGCTGGTACTGAAACTAACCTGAGGAGCGCCGCTACTTCCTCTTTTTGTAAATATTTGTACAACGCCTGCGTTGGCACGCGATCCATAAATGGCAGCTGCCGCTGCACCATTAAGCACCTCTACTCGATCAATATCTGCCGGATTTATATCCACAAGACGGTTAGATTGAGGAGAAATTAAACCATCATAAGCATCTTGTGTGTTTGTAACACGACGAGCGCTGTTACTAACAATTACTCCATCAACAATGTATAAGGGCTCACTACTAGAACTAATGGTGCTAATTCCACGGAGACGAACACTCATACTACCAGCGGGGTCTCCACTATTTTGAATTATCTGAGCACCTGGTGTTTTTCCTTGTAAAGCTGCCAACACATTAGAGGGAGCAGCCCGATTTAAATCAGCGCCCTTCACAGTAGCGATATAATTACCTAATTGCTTACGTGTAGTTCCTGCAGAGGTACCAGTTACCACCACCTCATCTAAACCTGCGGCATCCTCAACCAGTGAAACATTTAATTCAATGACTGCAGTAGTTCCAACGGAAAATGATTTTTCAAGTGTTTTATACCCGGTGGAAGAAAATTGAGCAACATATGAGCCTTTCTTTAAATCAGCAACCAGTTCAAATGTACCAGTAGCTCCAGCAGCAACCCCCAATGTTGTATTGCGAATTGTTATGGAGGCTCCTACAACTGGATTGCCAGCGGCATCCGTGACTTTACCTTTGACTGTAAGCTGAGCAAAGGCCAGTTGTGATGTGAATAGAAAAGCTAAAGTGAGGAGACCAAAAAGAAAATGACTTCTACCCTTTTTAATAGTAGTTTTCATAAGCAAGCTGTTTAATGTTTTCAAATAAGAGATGTAAAGCTAGTGCGACTTCTGAATGCTTTTTTAAAAACAATCAGCCGCAATTTCAATAAGATATCCACAAGGTGGTAATAACAGGCGTATCACAACAATTACATTTGAGATACAACCCTGTCTTTTGTATATAACTAACTGATAATCTTAATTTAAAATCAAATTTCAAACCCGCACCCCAAACAAGAAACCAACCAAGGCTGAAAGTCCCATAGCAATGGTCCCCCAAATTACCACGCGTAGAATTCCTCTTTTCATACTTGAACCTCCGGTACGCGCTGCAACAGCACCTAAAAAAGTGAGAGCAACTATGGTAACGCCATATAAAGCAATTTCCATTTGATGTAACGGCACTAGAATAGAAACTAGCAAGGGCAAAAATCCTCCGGCTGTAAATGCGGCTCCAGAAGCTAGGGCAGCTTGAATGGGATTAGCTTGTGTTAATTCTGTAATTCCCAGTTCGTCCCTAACATGCGCCCCCAATGCATCAGCTTCTGTTAGTTCCTTGGCTACGATTACTGCTGTTTCTTTTTTTAATCCTCTACGTTCATAAATCTCAGCCAAAATACGGAGTTCCTCTTCCGGCATTTCTTCCAATTCTTTTTTTTCTCTTTCGATATCCGACTTTTCAATATCAGTTTGCGAACTAACAGACACATACTCACCAGCTGCCATTGATAAAGCGCCGGCCACTAATCCAGCCAACGTGGCTAGGAGTATAGCATCCCTAGAGCTGTTCGCAGCTGTAACGCCAATAGCCAAACTTGAAATTGAAATAATTCCATCATTAGCACCGAGCACTGCTGCTCTCAACCAGTTGCTGCGGTGTATGTAATGACTTTCTAAATAATTATCAATCGTAAGCTTAGCCATATTCTAACTTGGATTAACCGGTTTATTAGTTTGCACCTCCCGTAAGAGATCTTCGAGATAATCAATTTGCATCTCTTGAATCTCTAATAGTTTTTTATTCTGGTGAACCATTAAATGATCGATCTTTTCATTCAAAAGCTGGATTTCTAACTCAGCTTTTAGATTAATCTTATAATCATGTTCGCTGCGTTTTCGATCCTTCTGTTCTTGTCGATTCTGACTCATCATGATTATAGGAGCCTGTATAGCTGCAATACAAGATAATATGAGATTGAGCAGGATAAAGGGAAAAGGATCAAAAGGACGGGTTGCCAACCACCAAATGTTTGCAATCATCCAGATAAGAATGAAAAGAAAAAAAGAAAGTATAAAAAACCAACTTCCTCCAAATGTGGCAATTCGGTCAGCTAATTGCTGCCCCAACGTAAGATCGCCTTCTCTCTCCTCGGCTATTTTTTCAGATAACACTTCGTTATTACGAATGGCTTCCATCACCTCCCGATCGAGCTTGGCCAACTCCCCTTCTTCATTTAAAACTAAGGAGGCTAGATAACTTCTTCTATACTGATTGAGTTCTGTAAGCGAAATATAATGATCGGCTGAAATGCCAGGATGCTCTTTTTGTAAAACGTGATATATCCCTTCGCGAATATCTCCAACTCGAACAGCCTCCCCCGCAGGTATGACTTTATGACTGATGTAGCTGCTCTCCACTGTAACTCCTTTCTATAAAGTTAACAAAAGTGAATAGCATTACCTGTCAGCTCGAAAACAAGGTACTGATTTCAATCATTGCCCCTGTCCCAGTGAATAGCGAGGAACTCCATCAAAAGTGTAGAGATTCTCAGTTTTAATTACATCAATGTCTTGGGCTAGCGCATTTTCCAGCAGTTGTATGATCTGCTTTTTATCAAGTTTGGCACCCGCGATAGGCTTAAAGCGGCAACGCCAATGATCTGTACAGAAAGTCTCTGGAAAGCCTTCTGGCCATACTTTAATCCCCCGATTTGTGATCATTGAGAGTTGGATAGCTGGCAACTCTATCTTTTTTACAATTTGGGCTAACTCATCAGGAGTGCCTCCTCTCCAGTGTACAAAAATATCAACACCGTCAAGCTCTTTTGCAGCAGGCGGTTTTGGAACATACTTAGGGAGATTCATTTTTGTATCCGTAGCATAAGAAACAGGCTTTAATACAGCCGACTTTTTACCTAAATTCTGAATGATGGCGGATGCAAATTCTTTTGTACCCACTTTCTGCTTTGTGATACCCTCTTTAAAGATGTCAGGAGTATGAATGCCGTCCTCCAGTGTCTTAAGCCAAGCATTTTGAATAGATGCAGCTACTGTAGACTGACCAATATGATTCAACATCATGATGGCGCCTTGTAAAAGTCCGGATGGGTTGGCAATATTCTGTCCTGCAATTCGTGGAGCTGAACCGTGGATAGCCTCAAACATGGCACATTCTTCTCCAATGTTAGCAGAACCTGCAAGCCCAACTGATCCTGTAATTTGAGCGGCTACATCACTGAGCATATCTCCATATAAATTTTGCATCACGATTACATCAAATGCCTCAGGCGTATCAGCCAGCATAGCGGCTCCAATATCAACTATCCAATGCTCATTTTGAATATCGGGATACTCCGCAGCAATTTCATTAAATACTTGATGAAACAAACCATCGGTTTGCTTCATAATATTATCCTTTGAAAAACAAGTTACTTTTTTACGATTTTGCTGTTTTGCATATTCAAACGCGTAGCGGATAATCTTTTCGCAACCAGGACGGCTGATCAATTTCAAACATTGTACCACCTCGTCAGTTTGCTGATGTTCAATTCCGGCATAGAGATCCTCTTCATTCTCACGAATGATCACAAGATCCATCACAGGATGCTTTGTGCTAACAAACGGGTGAAGGCTTCTACAAGGTCTAACATTAGAATATAATCCTAAAAACTTACGCGTACTAACATTGAGGCTCTTATAACCACCGCCTTGAGGAGTAGTAATTGGGGATTTCAAAAAGATTTTATTCCTGCGAATAATATCCCAAGCTGCAGGAGCTATGCCGGAAGTATTTCCACTTAGATATACTTTTTCACCAATTTCTATTTCATCGTATTCTAACTGAGCTCCGGCTGCCTTTAAAATAGATAAGGTAGCTTCCATAATCTCAGGACCAATTCCGTCACCTCTAGCAATAGTAATTCTTCTCATTTTTTTGATTTGATGGCGCAAAATTGAGGAGTTTCAGGCAATTTTTATGCTGAAATGTATTTGAAAATTAAATTTTACAATTCTATTACCTTAAATGCACTTTACCCTCAATTAGCTTTTTGCCAGAGGAGTCTCCGATTACTACAAAATAGATTCCTCTTGCCACATTTTGTAAATCAACAGGTAAAACAGTGTAAGGTCCACTTACTGGAAAAACTTCCTGATACACGCGTGCGCCCTTACTGTCAAAGATTGCCAGCTGTCGAGTTGTTGAAGCCCCACCGGCATTGTAATAGGATATTGAAAAGTTGCCATTATTAGGCGAGGGGAATATAAATAATCGATCACTAGCCGCTGCTGTAATTGTAACATTAGGTGATTGTGCAGCACAAAATAAACCACTTGGCCAAGTTTCGCGAATACTAACTTGATACGTTCCTAGATTTGCAACACTAGCAACCACTGAATTCCCACTTCCCGGTGAATAAGGTTGCCCTCCTAAAGTCCAATTTGTACTGATTACGCCCCCGGTTGATGAACTAGGAGATGCGGTAAGTGTTGTGGTCTGACCCGGCAGTAAGGAAGTTAAAGGTGCAGCAGTAAGGCCCACTGTTGGAATTGCACGAACTGAAAGCAGTGCAACAGAACTAGTCTCCTGTTGTGGACAGGTTGAATTTGAAACGATACATCTGTATCGATTTCCATTATAGGAAATTGGCAGATTGGTAAATTGAAGAACTGGATTAAAAGCAATAGGCAAACTGGTCCAAGTACTGCCCCCATTGGTGCTTTGCTGCCATACATAATTGATAGTGGCAACGCTGGAGACGGCAACAATAAAACTGGCATCACCTCCAGCACAAATTTCTGCACTAGCAGGAGATCGGTTAATCGTGGCTGGCGCATGAATAGTAAGTGTAGCCGTATTAGTATAGACAGCAGTAGCACATGCGCCGGTCAATACACAACGATAGGTATATCCGCTCCAAGCAACAGGAGGTGTAGCAATTGAAAGCTGTGAGGTGGTAGCACCGTTATAAGCACCGCCATTAGACAAGTTGGTAAACCCAGTGCCCGTATTCACTTGCCATTGAAATTGAACGCCTGTGCCTATTGCATCAGTTGTTATAAATGTACTGGTGCCTAAACAAATCGTATTGGATGTAGGCTGAGAAATTACTTGGATGAGTGTATTGACAGTTAAGGTAGCGGCATTAGAAGGTATAGGAGTGGTACAAGCTATTGTTGATATCACACAACGATACTGGGAACCAGACATCGACGTTGTAATACCAGAGATCATCAGTGTTGAAGTAGTAACCCCATTAAATCCTCCCCCATTACCAAGATTCGACCATACACCGTTAGTATTTACCTGCCATTGATAAAGTAAACCCGTTCCGCTGCCCGCAACGGTGAGATTAATCATAGCTCCTTCACAAACAGTTTGAGAAACAGGGTGCGTAGAAATTGTAGGAGAAGCACCCACTGTAAGCAATCCACAATTGGATGTCACTGATGTTGCGCAAGGCGCAGCAACTACACAACGGTAACCTGTATTATTTTGAGCAACAGCAACTGTGCCAAGATTGTAGGTGGCAGCAGTTGCTCCACTTATGTCTTGCCATGGTCCGTTACAGCCATTCAAGCTTTGTTGCCATTGATACGTAAGCCCGGTGCCACTTGCGGCTACTGAATAGGATACAGCACTCCCTGCACAAACAATTTGAGCAACAGGTTGAGTAGTAATCACGATGGAAGGAGGCGCAGTAATTGTATAAGTAAGCACAACTGTTTGTGCCGTTACACCCGTTGCTGTTCCTGTAATTGTAATCGTATAAGACCCGGGCGATAGCAAATTAGTCCCGGATAGCGTTACTGTCGTACTGCTTCCCACAGTAACAGGATTACTGTTATAAGAAATAGTAGTTCCAGTGGGTACGCCAGAGGCAGCTAACGAAATAGCCCCCGTAAAACTTCCAGTTGCTGTGGTTCCTAATTGAATACTCATACTCGCCGGAGCGGGACAAGCTGTAACAGCAGCAGCAGGAGAAGTAAACGTAAAACCAGCCGCTACAACTCCGGTGCTTCCATTTGGCATAACATTTTGTGCATAGGCTCTTTGTACTCCATTTCTTGTTTCAGCCCAAACACCCACCGCCTGGGTATTACTTAATGCACTAAATCCATAACGTCCTTTGGGTGAGCCGGCACTTGCAGTGGTAGAACTTAATTCTACTCGATTACCTGTCCATACAAATGATCCGGCACCATCCAATCGAGTAGCATAAATTTTATAAACAGCGTCGTAACTCATAAACACTGGCGCATCATTGACCAGCCAAAGTCCGCCCGCCTGTGTATCAAAGGATGAACTAATGGGATAAATATTTAATGCATTGTCAGTTAATAAACGAGCACCAGTTTGTTTATTGAATTTCTGTACATAAACACCATACTGACTTTGAGCCGTGTTGCTGTACGAACAAACAGACCAGACAAAGGACGAACCGGGATCTGTTGCGATATTGGTCATTTGCTGATAAGGGTCCGCACCCCCGGTAGCGGTACTAAAGTTGGAACCATTTCCCCCATAGGGAAGCGTGCCATCAGGATTGATGCGATGTAGCCAAGAATTAAAACGACTTCCTTGTGCACTGTAGTAACCACAATAAGTGGTATCTCCCTCACTTAGTACGGAATAGTAGCGGGCACCAGAAGTGGTTTCGGTTGATAATTGGAGCGGCAACGCCCAGCTAGCCACACCACTACTATTGTAGCGTTGAGCATAAAGCGTAGTAGCAATACCAAATCCCCTTCGTTGGAAAACCAAAGTGAAAAACCCATTCAAATTTGGTACCACCTGACCACGAGTGGTATTAGAAGTGCCCACTTGTACTGTTACGGGAGTACTCCAAGCGAGTGCGCCTGAAGTGCTAATCTTTTGTATTTGGAGCGTGTTAGTAGTAGATTCATTCCAAGCCACTACCGTTTCGCCATTACTGAGCACGGCAGGATAAGGCGCAAGACCTTGTCCCAATATAACGCCGTTACTACTCCACAAATGAGCACCAGTTTGTGAAATCTTATAGGCTACTGCATTTAATTGACCACTACGTTGATCTTGATAAGCCACAATCAAATTATCATTAGCATCCTTACAAATATTAAATACAAACGTGGCAGTACCAGATGGCTTGTTATCAATCAATACCCCATCGGTGCCCAGCAGTTTTGTACCATCCACATCCAGTAATTGTGCACGCATATCATAATTTCCGCTGTTCTCATGATAAAAAGCAATCCAGGTCTTCCCAGTACTAGTAGTAAGGGATTGCATGTCCGCAACAGGAAGCGTGGCTACTTCCAAATTGACCGACGTATTCGGGTTCCATTGCGCAAAAGAAACCGTGCTAACAAATATCAGTAGTGGAAGTAAGAATATTTTTTTCATGAGCAGGGTTTATTTGAATGATAAGCCTAAGTTATGCATAGTAAAACTCCAAATATCTGCCGCTTCTTCAATCTGCTTACTGGTAGGTTTTCCTGCGCCATGGCCAGCCTTTGTTTCAATTCTAATTAATACAGGATTAACTCCTTGGTGCGCCTCCTGCAAACGAGCGGCAAACTTGAATGAATGCGCAGGCACTACCCGATCATCATGATCTGCCGTTGTGATTAATGTGGCGGGGTAATGAGTGCCTTCTTTAAGCGTATGTAGGGGCGAGTACTTTAACAAATAGGGGAATTGGTCAGCCTTATCACTTCTTCCATACTCAACCGCCCAGGCCCATCCAATAGTAAAAAGGTGATAACGCAACATATCCATTACTCCCACTGCTGGTAATGCAACTTTAAAAAGGTCAGGACGCTGTGTCATACACGCACCAACCAGTAAACCGCCATTTGAACCACCACGGATGGCAATCAAATTGTTCCTTGTATAGTTGTTTTGAATTAAGTACTCTGCAGCACCAATAAAGTCGTCAAATACATTTTGTTTTTTAGCTAACATACCGGCTTTATGCCATGCCTCTCCGTATTCACTACCACCACGCAAATTAACTACCACATATAATCCTCCTTGCTCTAACCAAAAGGCATTAGAGATACTAAAACCAGGTGTTTGTGGAATATTAAATCCTCCGTAACCATAAAGTAAAACAGGATTATTACCGTTAAGTGAAAAACCTTTTTTTCCTGTGATGAACATAGGTACGCGGGTACCATCTTTACTGGTAAAAAAGACCTGTTTTGTTTCATAGTGATCACTATTAAAAGCCGTTTCAGTTTTTCTAAATAAAGTGGAAACGCCGGACTCTACATCGTAATTGAAGATGGTAGGTGGATAGGTATAAGAGGTGAACGTATAAAAGAAAGACTTCTCGTTTCGCTTTCCACCAAAGCCACTGGCCGTACCAATTCCGGGCAGTTTAATTTCCCGAACTAACTTCCCTTCGTAGGTGTATTGCAGCACACGAGTAGAAGCATCTTTGAGATAAGAACAAAATAAGTAACCCCCACCCGTCCCTACACTCTGCAGTACTTCGGGTTGCTCAGGAATAATTGTTTTCCAGTTATTCGCACCCGATTGATTAGGATCCACCAATACTACTTTAAAGTTGGGAGCATCCTGGTTGGTTTTAACCAATAGGAAATTTCCATAACTATCCACTACATCGGGATCCGTTTTAAAACCCTTTACGATATTGATATAAGATTGCTGCTCTTGGGTCAAGTCTTTCACCCAAAGTTCATTACCACTCGTACCCTCGGTGGTAGAAATAATTAAAAACCGTCCATCATCAGTTAAATCAGCCCCTACATTTCGCAAAGGATGTTCATTATCCTCATAAATCAATACATCTTCTGCTTGCTTAGTTCCAATTTGGTGGTAGTATACCTTATGATATTGATTTTGTTTAGACAATTTTGTAGTTGCATCAGGCACTGGATAGCGGCTGTAATAAAAACCTTCATCACCCTTCCAAGTAATTCCACTGAACTTTATCCAACGAATAGTGTCGTCAATTAATTTACGGGTGGATAAATCCATGATTACAGCCTCTTGCCAATCGCTACCACTACGAGCAATCTGAAAAGCCAGATATTTTGCATTCTTTGAAAAAGCGGTGCCACTTAATGCAACAGTTCCATCTACAGAAAACTGATTAGGATCCAAAAATACTTCTGGGTTAGCTTTTAAGCCAGCTTGTCGATAGAGAATGCTTTGATTTTGTAACCCATCATTTTTTGAAAAATAATAATAGCTCCCTTCTTTTCGAGGAGAACCATACTTAGGATAATTCCATAAAATAGCAAGACGAGATTTTACTTTATCCCGGAAAGGAATTGCTGCAAGGTAGGAGCCGCTAACAGTATTTTGCTGCTGCACCCAGCTTTTTGTTTCTTCACTATTATCGTCCTCTAGCCAACGATAAGGATCTGCGATGGTGGTACCAAAGTAGTTATCACTTACATCCACTTTTTTGGTGGGAGGATAGGTAAGCTGCGCAGAGGCAGTACCTGTTACAAATAAGAGGATAAATAAATAAGGAGAACGCATAGCTGAAGTTTAGCCTCACAAATTAATCGTTATTTTTAAGAAAAAAGAGATGGAAGTTCACAAACCCAAATTTGTCAAAGGCTTTTTCCTTGAAATCATAGTAATTGTGATTGGTATCAGCTTAGCCATTGGTGCAGAGCGGTGGGTAGAACATGCTCGGGAAACAAAGGAAGCCAAGCGAGTGATGACTCGTATGATTGCTGAATTGGCAAGAGACAGTAGTGATCTAGAGTTCAATATCAAATATGTGTATCGTGCTGCGATAGCAGATAGCCTTTTAACTGAGTGGTCCCAAGGGAAATTAGAACTTGAAGATGACAGTATTGGAGTATATGCTAATAATTCCCTGCTCACCACCTACTTTGCAAGCAATACCGCCGAAGTTGAAGCTTTAAAAGGTTCCGGAAAATTACATTTAATCGAAAATGAAGAAATGCTATCGAAATTATTGAAACACTATGACCGGTATGCAGATTTTGAAATATATAGGAAATGGGTTGAGGGTTTTGCAATGGAATTGATGGACTTATATAAAAGAAATTCAAGCTTAACTGCCCTTCCGTTCTCCCAGGAGCCAATTTTTAAAATGAATGGGGCGGAGTTGAATAAGCGGTTAAGAGGAAATCAGTTTTTTGAAAACACGTTACAACAAAAGAAAATGGCTGACTTATTTATAGTAAGCCGTACAAAAGTTGCGTTGAAGCGTGCAACAGTTTTACTTAGCGAGTTACGTCAAGAGGTAGCGAACTAAGGGGAGACGTGGGGTAACGCCCACCTCCACAATCCGTTTCGTCACAAAGCAAATTCCTCAAGATAGGATCGTTTAGTACTGTACTATAATGCATCCACTTCCCATTTACCTTTATTAGCTTATAAACTAGACGTACTCCCTGACTATAATCGACATACCAATAAACATGCCCTGTGTACAATGGCTGAATAGGCTTGCCATTCAACTGATGCCAGCCATAGATAGCTACACGATCTTTTTTAGGGTAGCTATATAAACGACCAGTAGTCACTACATCTTTTTGAATACCTGCCACTAACCCTTTTCTGCCCGCTCTTTGCTGCTCAACAGCCAAGTGATGCTGATAAAAAGTAGGAGTACTGTCCCGGGCTTGTGTAAATGGGATGGGAGCCAGCTTTATCCTAGCAGCCTTGTAAATTTCATCAACCATTTTTCGAGTAGGTAAAAAACACTGCAAACTGTCTGCTAACTCTTGGGCTAAGAAAGGGGTAATATGAACCCGTGCCCAGTTTTTATTAGTCCCAATTGAAAGGTAATCTGGTGAAACATAATAAACTGCATTATAAACTTTACCGCTACTGCTATCCAGGAATTGTGTACGAACAGGAGCAAACCGTTGAAGAAATCTTGGAATAGACCCCTTTAATACAAAGTCGCGGGTTAAAGAATCTCTTTGTTCCCATTGAAAGGAAGCGGCTTGTTCATAAAATGCTTGACCAGTGGTCACTTCAGTTTGAGGCCAATGCATTTGCTTAGAAGAGACACAGGCCTCCAAAAGCACAAGTAGAAAAATTAAATATACCCGGCAGATTCTCACTGCTGTTGTCTTACGATTTCAATCAATTTTTGATTTTGCTCCTCCAACGTCATTAAGAGACGACGGTAAACGCAAAAACGCAGATAAAATGATTCCACTTTAAATAAAGTGAGGGGATCTTGAACAATAGCCTTTGCAATGGGCAGATTAAGTATAAAATCACGATTAGCCTTCGAGGTACGATAACGAGCTGTCAATTGATCTGGGCCTCCAATTAAACTATCAATTTTCCTATTGTTAGTGGGCTGAGTAATGGGGAACTGATCGTTATAAAACTTTCTTCCGTCATCATCATAAAGTGCATTGTTATCTAGTAATTTTTTAAATAAAACTTCATAATAAAATGACAACTCTTTTCTTAAATCCTTGTTAGACACATAACTCAACATACCAGAGGACTGCATATTCTTGAACGTGGTATTATTCATAAAAAAAGTCTGATAGGATGGCAGCTTTTCAATAGAAGCAATCCTGTTTTTCACCTGTTCCCAGTTTACTAAATTATCCTGGTATTGGTAGACAGCCTCTAGCAGAATCATCATCCCCTTTCTCTCTAAAATATTATCGGTCTGCAATTCTTTTATGCGGGCGGAATCCTGTCGGAGGTCTTGTAATAAAGCCTGATAATTTTCCTCCATCCGGTGGTCAATGATTTTATGTTCCCGGTAGTTCTCAGCAAAAAAGCCCAGCGTGACAGCTGCAAACAGCATAACAAACTCCGTAATATACTCTTTCCAATTCTTGGGCTTGTGATGAGCGTGGTGTACCTCCATATAAACAGTTATTGTTGTAAATTGGGCTACCTAAATATAAGACAGGATAATTTATGGAAGTACATCACAAACACCATGCTCCTAAAAAATGGTCAGAATATCTAACAGAGTTTTTTATGCTATTTGCCGCCGTTACATTAGGCTTCTTTGCAGAGAATCAAAGAGAACACTACATAGAGCGTCATCGTGAGGAAGAATACATGCAAAGCCTATTAGAGGATTTGGTTAAGGACACATTAGAATTAAGTACGGCTACTAAGTACATTGATAGACAAATTGCATTTATTGATACCTCCATTTCTCTTCTGAGAAACCCCCGCTTATCCACCGAGGATCTTAAAAGAGTGTACCTTTTTAACCTAAGTAGTTTAGGCAACAGAGGTTCAGAATTGAGTACCCGAACATCGGCTCAGCTAAAAAATGCTGGGGGCATGCGACTAGTAAAGTCACATGAAATTGGGAATTTAATCACCGACTATTGGCAACGGCACGAGTTTCTTCAGCGATATGAGGATATTGTGGGAGACTTGAAATTAAAAGCCAGAGATCAATCCTATAGAATTTTTGATCAAGAATACTATTTGAATATAGAAGATGGCGCTGGCCCCAGAGGAGTAAAAGAAGATGTAAAACTCTTAACAACTGATAAGCTAACCATTATAGAGTACGCTAATCGCCTCTCTCATATTAAGAACTCGATGCTCAATGTTCAGCGGAAAATCTATACACTACAATACACTAACGCTATAAAACTGTTAGAGAAAATACGCGAGGTCTATCACCTTGACTAGTCCTACTCTTTATCTCTATAGTGCCGTCTGATTAAAATCAGCACAAAAGCTAAAATGGCAAATAATACGGGAAGTGTCATATCTAAAGATAAAAAAACACACGCAATAAACTATGAAAAAGGTATTGCTTCTGGCGACCATCTGCTTCTTCTTACAAAAAATTGAGGCCCAACCCATTTTATCGGAGCGAGAACAAAGCCGGGTGGTTGATGAATTACTTGAAGAACGGTTCAATACCATTCTTCCGCAGTTAATGCAACGTACCAACATTGACTTATGGTTGATTATTTCAAGAGAGTATAATGAAGATCCCGTATTGAGGACGATGCTCCCTTCCACCTGGTTGTCGGCACGAAGAACAACCATGCTGGTGTTCTATTTAAATCCAATCTCTAAACAAGTTGAAAAGTTTGCCATTGCTCGCTATAACGTGGGAAAGTCTATCCCAGCAGCATGGGATATGACAAAATTTCCAGACCAATGGGATGCATTGGTTGACTTGATTAAAAAGAAAGACCCTAAAAAAATAGGTATCAATATTTCACAAGATTTTGGACATGCAGACGGACTAGATCATACGCACCATGAGTTATTGCTGCAGAAATTACCTGCTCAATTAAAAAACAGAGTCGTATCAGCTACCCCGCTAGCTGTAGGTTGGCTGGAAACCCGAACAACTCGAGAAATGCAGCTCTACCAAAAGTTAGTAGCTATTACACATGAAATTATTGCTGAAGGCTTTTCAAGTCGTGTCATCAACCCTGGTGTAACTACTACCGATGATTTAGTTTGGTGGTTCCGTCAACGTGTAACATCCTTGGGCTTAACTACCTGGTTTCATCCCTCTGTTTCAGTTCAACGGAGTGATACCGTCAATTTTGAGCACTTGCGTAGTTTTTCCAACCGACCTGAAAACGAGGTGATTCTCCCGGGAGATTTACTACATGTTGATTTTGGAATAACCTATTTGCGCTTGAATACCGATATACAACAACATGCTTATGTACTTCGTCCGGGTGAAACCGATGCACCCGTCTACCTGAAAAAAGCATTTGCCACCAGCAACCGTCTACAAGATATTCTCACCAGTCAATTCAAAACAGGAATTACTGGGAATGAGATTTTAAAGGCAGCCAGGGAACAAGCCATCAAAGAAGGAATAAAGCCCAGTATTTACACCCACCCCTTGGGATTACACGGGCATGCCGCGGGACCCACCATTGGACTTTGGGATAAACAAGACGGAGTTCCGGGAAGCGGAGACTACCCGGTTTATGCCCACACGGCCTACTCCATCGAGTTAAATAGCGCATCCTTTATCCCTGAGTGGGGTAAAGAGGTAAGAATAATGTTAGAGGAAGATGGCTATTTTGATGGCCAAACCTTTCGGTACATAGCAGGCAGACAAGAAAAATTGCGTCTGATTAACTATTAATAAACCAACTTTCATAATTTCCATCCCCCTAAAATCTACAACGTGAAACAATTCCTATTTCTGCTAACAAGCTTTTGCCTGACCATTGGCCTATCAGCTCAAAAAGTAAATTGGGATCAATTTAAAAATTGGAAACCCCGCAACATAGGTCCTGCTGGCATGAGTGGCCGTATTACAGCAGTAGATGCTGTAGTTGCAAACCCCAATATCATTTATTTGGGTGCAGCATCAGGTGGCGTTTGGAAAACTGAAAATAGTGGACAAAACTGGACTCCCGTTTTTGATGAACAACCCATTCAAAACATCGGATCAATAGCTATTCAGCAAAGTAATCCAAATGTAGTCTGGGTTGGTACCGGAGAAGGAAACCCACGTAACTCATTGAATCTGGGTGCAGGTATTTATAAATCACTGGATGCAGGTAAGACCTGGAAAAAAATGGGATTAGATAAAACAGTTTGTATTCACCGTGTTGTAATTGATCCCACTAATCCGAATACAGTTTATGTTGCTGCCATTGGTAATCCCTACGCAGAACATCCGGAGCGTGGCGTTTTCAAAACAATGGATGGTGGAGAAACCTGGTCAAAGATTTTATACGCAAACGATACCACTGGATGCGCTGATTTAGTAATGGACCCCTCTAATCCCAATAAGTTAATTGCTGCCATGTGGCAGTTTCGTAGAAAGCCATGGGAATTAAAAAGTGGTGGACCAGGCAGTGGTTTACATATAACTGTGGATGGCGGAAAGACCTGGAAAAAAATGGGTAAGGACGAAGGGTTGCCTGAAGGACCATTAGGTCGTATTGGTATCGCGTTTGCCCGTAGCATGCCAAGCCGTGTGTATGCAAAAGTAGAAGCTACCAAGAATGGACTTTATAAAAGTGAGGATGGTGGATTTACTTGGCAATTGGTAAATAGTAATCCTGGTGATGTAACCGATCGTCCATTTTACTACCAAGAAATTTATGTAGATCCCAAAAACGAAAATAGAATCTACGATGTTCACTCCACGATCACTTGGAGCGAGGACGGAGGCAAATCGTTTGCTACACTAATCCCCTATTCCGGTATTCATCCGGATCACCATGCCTGGTGGATTAATCCCAACGATCCCAACCTGATTATAGAAGGTAATGATGGCGGAATTGGAATTTCAAGAGACCGGGGAAAGACCTGGAATTTTGATGAAAAAATTCCAGTAGGCCAGTTTTATCATATCAATGTTGACAATGAAATGCCCTACAATGTAATGGGGGGTATGCAGGACAATGGAAGTTGGCATGGCCCTGCATATGTGTGGATCAATGGCGGTATTCGTAATTATTACTGGCATAATGTGGGAGGCGGAGACGGTTTTGATGTAATGCCTGATCCGGAAGATGCCAGTTGGGTATACAGCGAGAGTCAAGGTGGAAGTTTTGGAAAAAGGAATTGGAAAACAGGAGAATCTTGGTTTATTAAACCTCCAGCAACCGACCCCAATGTAAAACTGCGTTTTAATTGGAACACCCCGATGGCGCAGGACCCATTTGATCCTAAAACAATTTATCTCGGAAGTCAATTTGTGCATAAGAGTATCGATAAGGGCGCAAGCTGGCAGATGATTTCATCTGATTTAACCACCAATGATTCTGTTAAGATCAAAGCGTTCCAGAATACAGGTGGATTAACGTTAGATATAACTGGTGCCGAAACACATTGCAGTTTGTTAAGTATTGCCCCTTCAGCAAAAGAGAAAGGTGTTATTTGGGTGAGCTCTGATGACGGACAAGTTCACTTGACGCGCGATGGCGGTCAAACCTGGACATCATTTGCTGGAAAAATTCCCGGACTTCCCGCTGGAGCCTGGATTCCGCAAGTGTCTGCTTCACGTCATAATGCAGGAGAAGCTTTTGTGGTGGCCAATGATTACCGTCGGGGAGATTTTAAAACCTACATATTCCGCACCACTGATTTTGGAAAAACGTGGACAAGATTAGTAGACGAAACAAAAGTGAACGGTTATGCACTTTGTATGATTCAAGATCCCACAGAACCCAATTTGATTTTTGTTGGAACGGAGCATGGGCTTTGGATCAGTGTAGATAATGGCGTCAATTTTTCTCAATGGAAAAACGGATACCCATCAGTTTCAACCTATGATTTAGCCATTCAAGAACGTGAGGCTGATTTGGCAATTGCTACATTTGGTCGAGCCCTATGGATTCTAGACGATATTCGTCCTTTACGTAAACTTGCAGCAAGCACTACAAAGACTCCAGTAAAAAATATTACTGTATTCCCTGCTGCAGATGCAGTACAAGCACAATACAAACCCGCTGATGGCTTTGAATGGAGTGTGATGGGAATTTGGGATGCCGATAACAGACCCCGTGGTGCTGCGGTTTCTTTCTATATTAATAAACCCAAGAAAGCTGATTCAGCTACAACAAAACCTATTACACCAGCAATTGATAATGCTACCAGCCAAGTTCCCCCAATGGGAGCAGGTGGTGGTG
>BJGL01000018.1 GCA_014190475.1 Bacteroidota bacterium | reverse complement strand
CAACACCCGCACCCAGAATCAATACTTTTGCAGGAGTAATACTACCCGCTGCTGTCATGAACATCGGAAAGTATCTGCCATAAGTATTAGCCGCCAGCAGCACCGCTTTATACCCCGCAATATTTGCCTGCGAACTTAAAATATCCATTGACTGTGCTCGGGTAGTTCTGGGCAACATATCCAATGAAAAACAAGTAACTCCAGCCTGGGCAGCTGCCAGCACCCAATCCGTTTTGTATAAAGGCTGATAAGCTCCAATCAATAATTTACCACTGATTGATGCCAGCTCTTCAACAGGAATCGCATGCATGGATAAAACCACCGTTGCGTTGGCCATCACACTTGCTCGGTCACATACCGTAGCACCAGCAGCTTGGTAAGCTGCATCACTACAAAAAGACAGCGATCCAGCTCCCTGTTCTACCAAAACGGAGAACCCTTTTTTGGTTAGGGATAAAACAGCCTCATCTGATAACGATACCCTTGTTTCCGGATTTGATTCACGAAGAACTCCAATGGTCATATTTGTAAGCAGTATTAGTAAAACTGCGGAATAAAGGTAATAATTAATAGCGGATCTTGAAATGGGACTTCTCCAGGAAAGAAGAATCAAAAAATACGACTCCAAATTCAAAAAAATCAATTGTCAAACGAACCTTTTCATGAGATTGAATAAATGCCCATGCATTTTCCATTTCTAGACTCCAATGAATATCATCTACAATTAGCATAGCGCTTGAACCTAAATAGGGAAGCAATTGTAAAAAATAGCGTTTCGTGGATTCTTCTTGGTGATTACCATCCATGAATACCAGACCGGGACTTTCTACTTGATGCAATAAGTCAGTAAGTGCATGATCCAGATTTCCTGTTAGTACCCTTATGTTCGTACAACGCCAATCTTCAAAATTTTGCTTTGCCCGGTTAGCAATAGATTCAACTCCCTCAATCGTATAAATAGCGGCGCTCGGGCACGCCAATGAAAAAAAAGCACTAGACAGCCCCATTGATGTACCCAGCTCAAGAATTGTTTTGGGCTGATAGTAGCGGGCCATACGAAAAAAAAGTTTGGCAGTACGAGGCCGCTTGGCCGCAGTTCTTACCAATGAAGAAAGGGAGCGGTGGGTGAAATTTCCTAATCGAGACCCTGCTCCAATTTCCGAAACTTCCAACACTGTTTTTGATGATAACAGGGACGTTCTCCAAGTAGCCCACACCGCATATTCCTGATACGCTTTTTTATCCTGAAGCACATTTATCAAAAAATCAAAAACAAAAGGAGAATGTACGCCATGCCCTCGGGGATTAGAAGCCCCTAATAAGAATTTAAAATAACGAATAGCAAGCTGTGTGGTTGTGAACATACCAAACATTAGGTTAGTCGTTCCCAAACCTGAAAAGAATAATTAAATGCGTGCTTACTATCTGCTTCTCGATCTAATTGACTAACAAGTTTCCAATCTTGAGGATGGAAAGAAGAAAAAAAGGTGTCAGCATCAGGAGAAGCATCAACCCGTGTGAGATAGATTCGTGTTGCCAACTCAAAAAATAAATTATAAATCTCACCACCCCCAATTATCACAACTTCTTTTACTCCGCATTCCTTTGCCTTTGAAAGGGCCGTAATTGTGTCCGCCACTACAATTACATCACTTGAGGGATTCCAGTTTTCTTGACGGGTAATAACAATGTTGGTACGTCCTGGTAGGGCTTTTCCAAGAGAGTCAAAAGTTTTTCTACCCATTATTACAGGTAGCCCCCAGGTAATATTTTTAAAATGTTTTAAATCGGCGGGCAAATGCCAAGGCATAGCTCCCCCCTTACCAATGGCACCATTATGAGCGGCTGCAACAATGAGGGATACTTGCATGTCGATTATGTTAGATAGCCACCGGTGCTTTGATTGCAGGATGACATTGGTAATTCAAAATTTCGATATCCTCAAAACGAAACGAAAACAAATCAGTGACAGCAGCATTTAACTGCAAGGTTGGCAACGGAAAGGGCTGGCGACTCAATTGCAATTTTACTTGCTCAAAATGGTTACTGTAAATATGAACATCGCCGAAAGTGTGTACAAAATCACCAGGCTTTAATTGGCAAACCTGTGCAATCATATGCGTAAGAAGTGCGTAAGAAGCAATATTAAAGGGAACCCCTAAAAACACATCTGCGCTGCGTTGATACAATTGACAACTCAAGCGACCATCCGCTACATAAAATTGGAAGAGTGAATGACAAGGCATGAGTGCCATCTGTGGAAGCTCTGCCACATTCCAGGCACTTACGATCAGTCGGCGGCTATCAGGATTCTTTTTAATCTCTTGAACTAAGGAAGTAATCTGATCTACGGTTTGCCCATTCTTACCCTCCCAGCGTCGCCATTGTTTACCATAAACAGGGCCCAATTCCCCTTGCGCATCTGCCCATTCGTCCCAAATACTCACTCCATTCTCCTTCAAGTATGCAATATTGGTTTCTCCTTTCAAAAACCAAAGTAACTCATGGATGATACTTCTGAGGTGAACCTTTTTGGTAGTAACCAGCGGAAAGCCATCCGCAAGATTAAATCGCATTTGATATCCAAAAACACTTCGGGTTCCTGTGCCGGTGCGGTCTGTTTTATCAGTTCCCTTATCCAGGATATGTTGTAACAAATCGTGGTACTGCTGCATATTGCAATATTAAGCCGAATGAGCCCGACGCACCAACTCTTTTTGTATCAGCCCCAACTCCCTACCCGTTTGGCCTTTAACGGACGTATTTTCCTGCGCTCTCCGCATTAAATAGGGAACAACATCTTCAATGGGACCGAATGGCAAGTATTTGCTTACACTACACCCTGCAGCAGCCAAATTAAATGTGATATTATCACTCATCCCGTAAAGCTGACTCCAGTGAATATGCGGGTGATTGGAAGGCAATCCCTGCTCGATCAGTAAATTAAATGCTAACAAACAACTTTGCTCATTATGTGAGGCCACCACTATTCCAAAATGGTTGATATGCTGAATACAAAAACGCAAGGCACTATTGTATAGCTTATCCGTAGCTTCCTTATTGGGATTAATTGGAGATGTATACCCCAACTGGGTGGCACGTTTTCTTTCTTTTTCCATGTAAGCACCCCGAACCAACTTAGCGCCTGAAATATACCCACGACTACTAGCCAGCTGCTGCATGGCCTGTAAAAATTCCAAGCGGTCAGTCCGATATAACTGATAAGTGTTATATACAAAAGGCGATTTTTTATTACAAAGCTCCATCATAATAGCACAGAGCGCATCAAGCGGCTCCTGAATCCAGGTTTCCTCCGCATCTAGGGCCACCGCAATTTTTTTAGCGGTAGCATGAAAACAAATCTTTTCCATTCTGGAGCAAACACGTCCCCATTCATTAAGTAAAGCTGGCGAAAGTTGATTTAATGCTAATTCGTACCGTTCTAACAAAGGTTTATTGATTACAACCATTTTGCGATGTAGCTCCTCTAATAATTCAAATCGCGCAAGTCCCGTTAATTTGATGCTGATAAAAGGGATATTGGGTTGTGTGGCAGCAAAATCAATCACTCGCACAAATTCGTCACGTGCCTGATCGTAAAAATGTTCACCCTGCTTTCCCTCTACCCCGTAGTCAAGAATTACTTTTACCTGGAATGAACCTAATTTGGCGGCAACAGGAATTGTTTGCTCCAATGTTTCCCCACCAATGAATTGGGAGAAAATAGTTGAACGGATTAGTCCTTTCACAGGAAGCCCCATTCGGATGGACCATGGCGTGAGTCGGGTACCAAGCTGTACCAGCATGGGATTTGACATTACTTTAAATAGAAACCGAGCCTTTTTTAACTCAGGATCAGATTTATATTGAAAGGCAAGCGCTGTGTTGTCAAAAGATGGAGGCAATGCGTGGGTGGACATAGCGAATTATATGCCCGCAAAAATAACGGAACAATGGGAGAACCTTTACAACTGTACTTATTAAATAGCTTGGTGATTGAAAGGCTGCAACACCATTTCGCTGACAACACCACTGACGGGTTGCTGACAGAGAAACCAGATTGATCGTGCTGCTTCCTCTGGTTGTATCATTTTTTCTCGTTGCACACGAAGGTCAATAGTATCCCAGAAACCAGAATTAACCCCTCCCATGAAAACATTGGTGATCCGTATATCTGTACGCTTGATTTCCTCTCTTACACTTTGCATCATTCCCACCAATCCATATTTGGAAGCACTGTAGGCAGCTGCCCCCGCCATCGGCACTTTTCCTAAAACACCAGGAATATTAATGATTAGTCCCTTTTTAGCAGTTTTCATAGCCGGCAAAAAAGCCTTCAAGAGACGAAAGGGCGCTAGCAAGTTAATTTGTAACGTTTGGATCATCTCCTCCTCAGACAACGTTTCCAACGGCTTTATAATTCCAATACCGGATGCATTGATTAAAATATCAATGGCTGGAAAAACAGAAAAGTACTGCTCCGCCAGTTGAGTAACTGCGGCTGGCACTTGTAAATCAGCAGCAAAATAATGGCTGGCAGGTAGCCCCATGGATGCAGCGAATGACTGCAGTGCCGCTGCGTCTCTTCCTGATAAAAATAGGCTTGCACCACTACTTTGCAAAAGCCGGGCTGTATGCATTCCAATGTCCCCGGTGGCACCAACCACTAATACATGTTTTCCACGCAAGCTTTCCATAAAATGATTTCCTAAAGAACAAATACCCTTGATTTTTGTTTACGGTACGAGCCCTTTTCTTATGAAAGAACTAACCATCATCTTTCCTCATCAACTTCACTTCCCCCATCCTGCTTTGGAAATAAAACGCCCCGTGGTGCTAATTGAGGAGGCGCTATTCTTTACGCAGTATCACTTTCACAAACAAAAACTAATTCTTCATCGTGCCTCCCTTCGGGCCTTTCAGGAAATGCTGGAAAAAAAGGGGTTCTCCGTCAGCTATATCGCCGCAACCGATCCCATGCACGAGCTATCAGCCTACTTGAAAAAGCTCGCAAAAAATGGATTGAAAAACTTGCATTTTATTAACCCAGTAGACGACTGGCTACAACTGAAGCTCAGCAAAAACGCCAAGCAACTAAAATTTGAGCTTACCGAGTATGATAGCCCAGGATTTTTAAATACGCTTAGAGAAGTAGAACCCTTTTTTGAAAAACGTAAAACATACTTTCAAACTGATTTTTATTGCTGGCAACGAAAACAACGAAATTGGTTGCTAGACCAACATGGAAAACCTGTCGGTGGGAAATGGACATTTGACGATCAAAACCGAGAGCGTTATCCTACAAAAAATTCACCCCCAGCTCTTCCCACAATGAAGCCCAATAAGCAAGTGAAGGAAGCTATCGAGTACGTGGAAAGTAACTTTCCAAAAAACCCTGGAGAAACAAAAAACTTTAATTATCCAGTAACACACGAACAAGCGCGCGATTGGTGGAGAGATTTTTTAGAAACCCGCTTCAAAGATTTTGGCATCTATGAAGATGCAATGACCATTCAACATACTTGGCTACATCACGCAGTGGTGAGTCCATTGCTAAATATCGGTTTGCTTGAGCCCACCTTGCTGATTAAAGATGCGCTTGAGGTGGGGAAAAGTAAAAAAATACCCCTCAATTCTTTGGAGGGATTCATTCGACAAATAGCTGGATGGCGGGAATTTATTCGCATTGTTTACGAACGAGAGGGACGCAAACAACGATCCACCAATTACTGGAAGTTCACTCGAAAAATACCTTCCAGTTTCTGGACTGGAAAAACCGGAATTCACCCGATTGACCATCTCATTGAAACACTGAAAAAAAATGCATACACCCATCACATTGAGCGACTAATGGTGCTGGGGAATTTTATGCTACTCTGCGAATTTGATCCGGACGACGTATATAAATGGTTCATGGAATGGTACATTGATAGCTACGATTGGGTGATGGTCCCAAACGTATATGGCATGACGCAGTTTGCAGATGGGGGTTTGATGACCACTAAACCTTATATCAGCGGCAGCAACTATCTACTTAAAATGGGGGATTGGGATAAGAAAAAAACTACACAACTTGAGAATGGAGAAGTTGTTTCCTGGACCGAAATATGGGATGGCCTTTTCTGGCGCTTTATGGATAAACAAAGGGGCTTTTTTCTGAAGAACCCCCGCTTGGGCATGTTAGTTAAAACACTGGACAAGATGAATCCTGACCGCAAAAAGCGGCTTTTTGAGGTGGCCAATGCATTTTTATTGCAATTAGACAGAACCAAATAGACAATTTATTGTTTAAGGTTTTGACATGCTATTCCCAACAGATATACCATCCATTAAAAATCGTATCCATAAAATTGATCCCGTTGGGTATGGCATTACGCGTAATTACCTGGACGGTAAGGTAACTTATTTGTCTCCCTACATTTCCAGAGGTGTTCTCTCCACCCGTGAAATTACCGAGCATGTGATGCAATTGGATTACCAACCTCATCAAGTGTTACGACTGATACAAGAGCTGGCCTGGAGAGATTATTTTCAACGAGTATGGCAACAATTAGGCGACGATATTTTTGAGGATATACGGATGAACAGGACGGCCACAAGAAGTCAAAAAATACCCAAAGCCTTATTGAATGCTTCAACAGGGATACATGCGGTGGATGAGGGAATCCAAACACTTCTTCGCAAGGGATATATGCACAATCATCTTCGTATGTATGTTGCTTCAATAAGTTGTAATATCGGAAGAACTGATTGGCGTCTTGCATCACAATGGATGTACTATCATCTGCTGGATGGTGATTTGGCGAGCAACACACTGAGTTGGCAATGGGTAGCAGGCACCTTTTCCTCCAAGAAATACTACTGCAATCAAGAAAATATCAACCAGTACTGCGGTACAAAACAAAAGGGTACTTTTTTAGACAAACCCTACTTGGACCTCCCCACACTCGAAGTACCATCCGTATTGGAATCAGTTGAGAATATTTCGCTGATCACCCATTTACCTAAAAAAGAAACTCCACTACTGGATCCCAGCTTACCAGTATTACTCTATCACCCTTATCATATCGATCCGAACTGGAAAAAAGAGATTAAAGCAAATCGCATACTTGTATTAGAACCCTCCCATTTTAGAGAACACCCCGTTAGCGAAAAAGTGATCAACTTCATGATTGATCTTGGAAAAAATATTGATGGACTTCAAATTTTTGCCGGGGAAGTTGGAGAATTGGTTGAACTCCGTAACTGCAAATCAATTTATACGCGCGAACATCCTTCCTTCCATCATTTCCCTGGTTATCATGAGTCAAGAGACTGGATGGTACCGGAATTAACAGGTCGGTTTAATTCCTTTTTTGATTACTGGAAAAAAGCAGAAAAAGTACTTTTCCCAAAATCATCTAAAGCGGCCAGTACCCCTACTCTTTTCTACACAGCTCCTGCATTATCTTTGCAGAAACGGTAATATGCAATCCAAATCTCCCGCAGACAGCTTAACCATTATGACGGAGCTAGTACTCCCGAACGACACCAACTTATTTGGAAACCTGATGGGAGGACGCCTGATGTACTGGATGGATATTGCTGCCGCACTGGCTGCTCAAAAACATTGCAGTGTGCCCTGTGTAACCGCTTCGGTGGACAACATTTCTTTTGAAAACCCAATCAAATTAGGAAACACAGTACATATTGAGGCGAAGGTGACAAGAGCATTTAATTCCTCCATGGAAATTCACTTGCGCGTGTGGGGAGAAGACCTCTCCCAGCAATACAGATATAAAAGCAATGAAGCTTATTACACATTTGTTGCTTTAGACCCTAATCGTAAACCCAGACCTGTACCAGCGCTTCAACCCACTAATGAGGATGAAAAAAGATTGTTTGATGGGGCGCTGAGAAGAAGACAACTTCGGTTAATCTTAGGAGGAAAAATGAAACCCGGTGAAGCTGCTGAATTGAAAGCGCTTTTTACTGATTCAAAATAAGTGCCCTAGTTGGCCAATTCCGTGCGATGATGTTTTCCTTTTAACATGTGTACACGACTTTGTTCAATTGCGTCCATAATCTGATCCATAATCTGCTCTGCAGGAGCATCGTAATCGATCTGCAAAGGCGCTTTGAATTGCACAGTTAAATGTGTATTACGTTTTTTTAGTTTGAGCCCCTTTTTATTGAAGGCACGCCAAAATCCACTGATTACAATGGGAACTACAATAGGACGCACCTCCTTAATGATCATTGCCGTTCCTTTTCTACCCGGTGCAAAGGGTCGGGTGGTTCCCTGTGGAAATGTAATCACCCAATTTTTTTCAAGTGCCCTTATAATTTTTCGAGTATCGGAGGGGTCGAGACCTCGGCGAACATCTTTTCCCTCTGCCCGCCAGGTTCTCTTTACGGTAATGCCTCCGGCTAAAAGAAATAGACGTGTCAGTAAATTATCCTTCATGGTTTCTACCGCTGCCACATAGTTTACGCGGGTAAATGGGTTCAAGAGATAATACGGTATTCCCAAGCGATCCTTCTTCCCCCATTTAATTGCACAGAAAATCTGGAAAAAAGTGATCACATCTGCAAAATAGGTTTGGTGATTACTAACAAAAAGAACTCGCTCCTTAGGAAGTCCTTTTAGATGTTCTGCACCACTAATTCGCAACCGATTAAATATAGCAAGGCCTGGATAGGAAGCCATTCCTACCACCAGAAAAACAGCCTTTCGGATCAAATTGGCACGAAAGATTCTTTGCACGATTTTAGACATGCGTTAGGATTACAGGTTAACAAATATAACATGCCCAACCCCAGCTGCATAAAAAAAGGCTGCCTGTACGGCAGCCTTGTAAAATAAATTAGACAAATTGAGGTTATTCTGCTCCCTTTTCTTCTGCGCCACCTTCCATCTTCTTCTTCAAATCAGCTAATACACCCAGATCACCCAACGTAGCTTTTTCAACCTTGCTTTGGATGTTCTTTACAGCCTTCTTTGTCTTATCGGAATCAGCTTTTGCTTCTTTCTTGGCTACTTCAGCTTCCTCAACTTTCCCTTGCTCCCAGATACGGGTGTGAGAAAGTACAATTCGCTTTTCGTTACGATCAAACTCGATAACCATAAAGGATGCAGTTTCATCAGCACCGATAGTTTTACCATCTTCCTTAGCCAAATGACGGTTAGGGGCAAATCCCTCTAAGCCATAAGGCAACTGAATAACGGCACCTTTATCGTCACGACGAGTAACCAATCCTTCGTGTAAGCTTCCAATTGCGAAAGTGTCCTGCAATGTATTCCATGGATCTTCCTCCAGCTGCTTATGCCCTAATTGCAGCTTGCGATTTTCCCGATCAATTCCCAGGATCATTACATCAATGTGCTGTCCAACTTTGGTGTATTCAGTAGGATGATTGAAACGCTTCAACCAGCTTAGGTCACTGATGTGAATCATACCACCAATTCCAGGTGCCAATTCAACAAACACCCCGTAGTTAGTAATATTTTTTACCAGACCAGCATGACGGCTTCCCTCAGGGAATTTTGCGTCGATCTCATTCCATGGATCCGCTGAAAGCTGCTTGATAGAGAGACTCATCTTGCGACTTTCCTTGTCCAGTGTTACAATTTTTGCCTCGTGCTCATCACCTAATTTGAAATATTCTTTCGCATTAACCGGTGTGTTTGCCCAAGTAATCTCAGACACGTGTACCAGTCCTTCAACACCAGGTTGAATTTCCAAGAAAGCACCATAGTCTTCAATATTGACTACTTTACCTTTTACTACATTGCCCTCAACAACTGCATCGCCGAGTACATCCCATGGGTGAGGAGTAAGTTGCTTCAAGCCCAGACTAATTCTGCGCTTCTCATCATCGAAGTCAAGTACCACCACATTGATCTTCTGATCGAGCTTAAGCACTTCAGAAGGATGTGCAATACGACCCCAAGAGATATCGGTGATATACAATAAACCATCTAATCCGCCCAAGTCCATGAAGGCACCGAAGTCAGTGATATTCTTAACGGTTCCTTCCAACACTTGTCCTTTTTCCAGCTTGCTCATGATCTGTGCACGCTGCGCTTCAATATCACTCTCAATTAATGCTTTGTGAGATACAACTGCATTCTTGATAGTTTCATTGATCTTAACAACTTTAAATTCCATTGTTTTACCAACAAACTGATCGTAGTCAGTTACAGGTTTCACGTCGATTTGTGAACCTGGCAGGAAGGTTTCCATGCCAAATACATCTACGATCAAGCCACCTTTTGTTTTAGAAGTAACCGTACCGGTGATAATCTCGCCAGTTTTGTGTACTTCCACAATACGCTCCCAAGCACGAGTAATACGAGCTTGACGACGGCTTAGATTCAGATGACCATCACGATCTTCTTTTTCTACGATCATCACTTCCACTTCATCACCAACCTTGAGGCCAGGGATGTCACGGAATTCATTCAAAGAAATCAATCCATCACTCTTAAAACCGATGTTTAGGACTACATCTGTTTTAGTCATTCCCACTACTAAACCTTTGATTAACTCACCATCGCTCAATTGAACGAAAGTGCTTTCGTAAACTTTGTGATACTTTTCTTTCTCGTCATCAGAGTAAGAAGTAACATTACGCTTGTCTACGGTCCAGTCAAAATCGTCGTGTGCAGTGAGCACAGCCTCTACAGGTGCTTTTGTTGTCGCTGCAGGTGTGACGGTATCCGCCCCACTCTCCTGTACATCAGCGTTTAATTGTTTGGTAATAAATTGATGAAACATTCTATTTACCCGAGGGTTTTATTTCGGGGTGGCAAAGATACAGGTATTATCATTATTTTCACTAAAATTCAAAGCTTGCTTTACGAAGGACTTAAACTAGCTTCTAGACTGGCAATCAGGCTTTTATGCAGGGAGATTCGCGTAAATAATCCAGCAATTCTTGGATTGAAAGGCCCCGTATTATTAGCAGCAAATCATCCCAATTCTTTTCTCGATTCAATTCTGCTCGATACCCTTTTCAACGAACCAGTTTGGGCCCTGGCCCGAGGTGATGCTTTTCATAAAAAATGGCACGCTCGTTTACTACGCGCTTTACGCATCTTTCCTGTGTATAGAACCAGTGAAGGCGTAGAGAACCTCCATGTAAATTATCAAACCTTTGATAACTGTGTAGCGCTTTTCAAACAAAACCAGATTGTTACCATTTATAGTGAGGCGCTTTGCGTAAATGAATGGCATTTGAGAAATCTTAAAAAAGGAACGGCACGTTTAGCGATTCAAGCTTGGGAAGCAGGCGTTCCATTAACTGTTTTACCAGTAGGCATAAACTACAGCTCTTTCAGAATCATTGGGAAAAATGTTCATATCAACTTTGGAGAACCCATCACCGCAGCGCGAGTACCCCTTTCAAAAAGTGATGGACATCGACATCTACATTTCAATCAATGCTTACAAGAAGAATTAAAAAAGCTGGTGTATGAGATTGCCCCAACAGATACGAATAGGCTTACACAGCTATTGGAATCCCCTGTTAGTAAAATAGAAAAAATTATACTTTTTCCATTTGCGCGGATTGGGCAATTAATACACTGGCCCCTCCATTATCCCTTACAAAAGTTTACGTTGCAAAAATTTGGAAAAACAGGTCACTATGATTCGGTCTTAAGTGCTCTTCTCTTACTCTCCTACCCCGTTTACTTGCTATTAATCGTAGTCTTACTATGGATCCTGGGCATTTCACTACTACTGGCTTTGCTGATTGTCGCTTCATTCCCCCTATTGGCTTGGAGTCATATTCGCACTAAAAAACAATTTGACTTTCAGTGATTGGAGGATTCCGCCATCGCCATTGCAGCCAGAAAACCACTGCTCCAGGCATGTTGAAAATTAAAACCACCGGTTATCCCATCTACATCCAAAACTTCTCCCGCAAAAAAAAGACCTGCTACTAATTTACTTTCCATTCGCAGCAAATCAACTTGACTGCAATCCACTCCACCCGCTGTAACAAACTCCTCCTTAAAAGTTGTTTTACCCGATACTGCAATCTCCTGATCCGTGAGAAGCTTTATCAATTTGTTTTTCTGCCGAGCTGATAAAGTTGCAAATCGACAAGTTTCATCAATCTCTGCTTCTGAGAGTAAATGAGCCCACAACCGCTTGGGCAGCTGAAATAAATTGCTAGTTAGTAATTGCTTGGTCGGTTGCGCCACACGTTGGGCATCAAAATGAGCTGAAAGTTTTGCACTATTCCAGCCTTCTCCTTCCAACCAATTAAGATGAACCGTGAAGTGATACTTTCTTTCATGCAACCAGCGAGCTCCCCAGGCACTTAGTTTTAAAATAGCAGGACCGCTAAGTCCCCAATGCGTAATTAACACGGGACCCGTTTCCTCAAACTTTGAACCTTGTATTCTTACACGAACTATTGGCACACTAACACCCATGAGTTTAACAAGTCCATTGGCAGGGGCATTAAAAGTAAAAAGTGAAGGAGCTGGAGAAACAAGTGAATGCCCCATCGGTTTTAACCACTGTAATGCACGTTCGTTTAGCATTCCCCCAATGGCCACACAACAGTTATTCGCCTGAATACTTTCCCCCTTGCTTAACTGTAAAAGAAAATAGTTGTTTTCCTTATTAACATTCTCTACTGCAGTATGCAACTTGAACTCCACCTGGTAGCGAGATGCCTCCTTTAATAGAACATCAATGACCGACTGCGAGGTATCAGTAACCGGAAACATCCTGCCATCTGATTCTGTTTTTAATTCAACACCCCGTTCCTGGAACCATTGAATTGTATCGGTAGTAAAAAAATGATGTACCGCTTTTTTTACAAGGGAATACCCTCTTGGATAAAAGGAAGGAAAACTCTTTTTGTCAAAACAAGCATGTGTTACATTACATCGACCTCCGCCACTAACCTTGACTTTGGAAAGTAATTTTCCCGTCTTTTCAATCACCACCACTTTCCAAGTTGGCTGGAGACGCGCCACTGTAATAGCAGCAAAAATCCCGGCAGCACCCCCTCCTATCACAGCCACTTGGTATTGCAAAGGAGTTGCCATGCGTTTAAGTAAAGAGTTGAACCGGTGCGGATGGAAATAGATTTTGATTCAAGCGTTCTGCCGCTTCTATAGGAGCATAATCAGATAAGATCTCCGCCTTATCCTTTCGTACACAAACATCATGCTCAAAATGGACGGACACTTTTGCATCTTTAGTACGAACCGTCCAGCCATCTTGATCTGTATAAACTTCCTTTTTACCAAGATTAATCATGGGCTCTATAGCAAGCACTAATCCTTCCTTTAACTTAGGGCCCGAACCCCTCCTTCCATAATTGGGTACCTGCGGGTCCTCATGCAAATTCTTTCCCAAGCCATGCCCCACTAACTCTCTTACTACTCCATAACCATGTTTCTTTTCGGTGTGTTCCTGGATAGCAAATGAAATATCGCCTACCCGGTTTCCAGCAACCGCCTTTTCGATCCCTTTATATAAGGACTCTTTTGTAACACGAACCAGATTTGAAATAATCGCAGCGGGTTGCCCCAAACAAAATGTATAGGCATGATCACCATGCCAACCATTTAATATAACTCCCACGTCGATAGAAATCACATCCCCTTCTTTTAACGGTTTTTCATTGGGGAATCCATGCACCACCACATCATTCACAGAAATACAAGAGCTAAATGGATAGCCGTGATAATTTAAGAATGAGGGGATGGCCTTATGATCACAGATAAATTCATGAATCAACTTATCCAGTGTTACTGTACTTATACCCGGCCGAAGCTCACGCGCCACCATCGCCAACGTGTTGCTCACTAACAGAGCGCTGGAACGCAGTTGACTAATTTCTTCCTCGGACTTTAGTATCATCAGGCAAATATCTATTAAAAAATAAAAAACCCGGCCGAAGATTCAGCCGGGTTGAAATTTCACAAAACAAATTTTTACATATCAACAGGAGCAGCGGCTTGACGACCCTGTACTCTTCCGCTTTTCATTAATCCATCATATTGACGCATGAGCAACTGCGTTTCAATTTGCTGCAAGGTATCCAGGATAACGCCCACCATAATCAGCAAAGAAGTACCCCCAAAAAAGGTAGAGAACTGTTGGGTGACACCAAGCTTTTCGGCAATACCAGGCAAAATACCCACGAGTGCAAGCAACAAGGCACCCGGTAAGGTGATTCGATCCATGATAGCTCCAATATAATCAGCGGTTGGCTGACCTGGCTTCACACCAGGAATGAAACCATTATTCTGTTTCAAATTATCTGCAATCTGCTTTGGATTGAAGATAAGCGCCGTGTATAAAAATGTGAAACCAATAACCACTACAGAATACAGCACCATATGCCAGATATTAGTCTGGTCAGTAATGGCGCGCAGAAAATCATTAGCCTGTGTGTTATAGTTGGCAAAAATGGTAGGAATAAAAATGATGGCCTGTGCAAAGATGATAGGCATTACTCCAGAACTGTTTACCTTAAGAGGCAAGAACTGACGTGCTCCACCAAATTGACGATTCCCCACAATTTGCTTTGCGTAGTTCACGGGAACTTTACGAACACCTTGTACCAATAAGATACAACCCATGATGATAGCAATTAAGATGGCAATCTCAATGATGAACAACAGGATTTGTCCGTTGCGCACTGATTTGGCACTTAACTCCTGCAAGAAAGATTGAGGAAGTCGAGCCAGAATACCAATCATGATGATGAGTGAAGTACCATTACCCAATCCTTTGTCGGTAATCTTTTCTCCCATCCACATTACAAATAATGTGCCGGCGGTCAAGACTACGATTGTGGATAGCCAGAAATAAGGTGCAAAGGCAGGAATGATTCCTCCACTTTGAGAGGTTAATCCTTGCAAATAGGTAACATAGGCAGAAGCTTGCAGCAACGTAACTATTACAGTCAGGTAACGGGTGTATTGGTTGATCTTTTTGCGTCCACTCTCTCCTTCTTTTTGCATCTTCTGAAACTGAGGTACCAGTACAGTAAGTAATTGTACAAAAATAGAGGCAGAGATATAAGGCATGATACCCAATGCAAAAATGGAGGCCTGGTTAAAGGCTCCACCTGAGAAGGCATCAATTAATCCTAATATACCAGTGCTGTTTTCCGCAGAGGCCGCCAATTTAATGGGGTCTATACCCGGCAGCGCGATATAGGCGCCAATCCGGTAAATCGTAATCATCAAGAGCGTAAAAAGAATCTTATCACGAAGCTCTTCGATACTCCAAATGTTGCGAAGCGTTTGAAAAAATTTCTTCACGGTTTGATTGAGGTTTTGGTCAACTAATTTAAGCAACGATCTCGACAGTACCACCCGCCGCCTCAATGGCAGCCTTTGCTTTGGCACTGATCGCATTTACACGGAAACTAAACTTCCCTTTTACCTCACCATTTCCGAGCACTTTCACACGATCAGTTTGGCTAATCAGCCCATTGATGTATAAATTCTCGAGTGAAAACTCGGTGATATTGTATTTGCTGGATAATTGCTCAAGCTGTCCTAGGTTCAATACCTTGTAAGAAACACGATGAGGGTTCTTAAAACCACGCTTGGGCACTCGACGCTGAATAGGCATCTGACCCCCTTCATGCGCCATCTTGTTCTTAAAACCGGTGCGGCTCTGCGCTCCTTTTGTTCCCTTTGTAGAGGTTCCTCCGTGTCCGGATCCATCTCCACGTCCAATTCTCTTTGTTTTGTGTGTAGCCCCTTTTGCAGGCTTTAGTTGATGTAGTTTCATAGCTTTTATTGTTTACTCATCGCCCCGAAAGCAATTTTGAACGGGGCTCGCATTATAAAATGGAGCGCAAGTGCGCTCTGTTTATTTAGATTCTTCGATTTTAAGGAGGTGAGTAACCTTACGCACCATACCTAAAACTTGTGGAGTCGCTTCTACTTCACGCGTAGAATTAGTTTTGTTCAAACCAAGTGCTTGCAGCGTTAGCTTTTGGCGCTCAGGTCTGTCAATCGGACTTTTAACAAGCGTTATTTTAATTTTTTTCATGGTCAGTCTTTTAACCGTTAAATACTTTTTTCAATCCCAATGTACGCGTCTTTGCTATTTGAACAGGCTCACGCAACAGGGCTAGTGCCTTAAAGGTTGCCTTCACCACGTTGTGAGGATTTGCAGATCCCAACGATTTAGCAAGAACGTCGGTTACACCAGCACTTTCTAATACTGCACGCATAGAACCTCCGGCAATTACTCCGGTACCATGTGCAGCTGGTTTGATTAATACTTTAGCAGCTCCTTCCTTAGCCCACTGATCATGCGGAACAGTACCCTTCATGATAGGAACTTTGATCAGGTTCTTTTTTGCATCCTCAATACCCTTGGTAATAGCCTCTTGAACTTCTTTTGCTTTACCAAGACCATGCCCGACCACACCACTTCCATTTCCAACTACCACCAGGGCAGAAAAACTAAAGGCACGACCACCTTTGGTAGTTTTTACCACACGATTGATGGCCACGACTTTATCTTTCAACTCAAGGTCGCCGGCTTTTACTCTGTTCAAATTGAGCTTTGACATGTATAGTTTTTTTGTTGCGTTTAATTAATTAGAACTGTAATCCTCCTTCACGTGCTCCATCAGCAACTGACTTAACACGACCATGGTAGAGGTAACCACCCCGATCAAAAGTAACTTCAGTGATACCTAACGCAACAGCCTTACGGGCAATTGCAGCACCGACCAACTTACTCTTTTCAGTTTTGGTTACTTTCTGAGCGGCAATATCCTTATCGCGTGAGGAAGCTGCTGCCAATGTCTGTCCGTTATTATCATCAATCAACTGCGCGTAGATATCAGCATTACTTCTGTAGATAGACAAACGAGGCCTTGTTGCAATTCCACTGATCTTCCGACGAATACGGTAGCGGATATTTTGCCTTCTTTTGGTTTTAAATTGAGGAGTCATCTCTTATACTGTTTTAAAAAACATTTAATTATTTACCAGCCGCTTTACCAGCTTTCTTACGAACAACTTCACCTACGTAACGAACTCCCTTACCCTTGTAAGGCTCTGGCTTACGCAGACTACGCAATTTGGCAGCAACCTGACCAATCAACTGCTTGTCGATACCCTCCAGGGTGATAATGGGATTTTGTCCCTTCTCTTGTGCGGTACCAACCTTCAGCTCCTTGGGAACTTCAAATATGATATTGTGAGAATACCCAAGAGACAAGTCTAAAACATTACCGGCATTGGTGGCTTTAAAACCTACTCCAATCAGCTCAAGCTTACGCTCGTATCCGTCGGTAACACCCTTGATCAAATTGGACAACAAGGCACGATATAAACCATGCAAAGCACGATGACGAATTTGATTGGTGGGGCGACCCAACACCACTTGATTATCCTTTACTTCAACAACAATGTCGCGATCAAGCGCTTGCTTCAATTCGCCTTTGGAACCTTTTACGGTTACCACATTGTCTTTCCCAACTGTAACGGTTACACCATTGGGAACTGAAATCGGTTTTCTTCCTATACGTGACATATTCTTTGTTTTTAATAGATATAACACAACACCTCTCCACCTACATTTTGGGCTTTAGCATCCTTGTCGGTCATAACACCCTTAGAGGTAGAAAGGATGGCAACGCCTAATCCGCTTTTTACACGTCTGAATTCAGCAGGCTTTGCATACTGACGTAGACCTGGACGGCTAACACGCTCCATACTTTGTATGGCAGGTTGCTTGGTTGAAGGATCATATTTCAAGGCGATCTTAATCACACCTTGCTTATTATCATCCTCAAATTTGTATTTCAGAATGTATCCCTGATTATAGAGAATTTCCGTCATACGCTTCTTGAGATTAGAAGCAGGAATATCGACTACACGGTGACCCGCCATCTGTGCATTGCGGATACGGGTCAAGAAGTCTGCTATAGGATCTGTTACCATAATTCGTTTATTTAAAGATTACCAGCTTGCTTTTTTAAGTCCGGGAATTTTACCATTGAGGGCCATATCACGAAGGGCAATCCTGGAAATTCCAAAGTAGCGAACGTACCCCTTTGGACGACCAGTCAACTGACAACGATTCTTCAGACGAACTTTAGAACCATTGCGGGGTAATTCATCCAATGCTTTCCAGTCACCGGCTTGTTTCAACGCCTCGCGCTTGGTAGCGTAATGATCAACCATTCTTTCACGCTTACGTTGTCTGGCTTTTACGGAAGTTTTTGCCATGTGTGTTTATTAAGGTTATTAGTTATTTTTTACATTTTTGAAAGGCATCCCCATCTCCTTTAACAATTCAAAAGCCTCTTCATCGCTATTAGCAGTGGTTACGAACGTGATATCCATACCGGTGATTTTACTCACTTTGTCGATATCAATCTCTGGGAAAATAATTTGCTCAGTAACACCCAGTGTATAGTTACCACGACCGTCAAAAGACTTGTCATTCACCCCTTTGAAGTCACGTACACGTGGTAACGCAACAGAGATCAAACGATCCAGGAACTCATACATTTTCTCCCCGCGAAGGGTCACTTTTGCACCAATGGGCATCCCCTTACGAAGCTTGAAGTTTGAGATGTCTTTTTTAGACATGGTAGGCACCGCTTTTTGACCCGTAATAGTGGTCAATTCCTCGACTGCAATGTCTACAGTCTTCTTATCAGAAACTGCACCATTGATACCACGGTTCACACAAATTTTCTCCAGACGAGGAGCTTGCATCACCGTTTCGTAGTTAAACTTTTTGACCAGGTTCGGTACTACCTCGCTCTTGTACTTGGTAGCTAATCTTGGCTTGTACGCTTTTGTACTCATAACGTTTCTCCTGATTTTTTGGAAATTCTTACTGTTTTACCATTGGAACGCTCACGCTTAACACGTGCCGCGGCCTTGGCCTTGGCATCCCACAACATCACATTACTGATGTGAATAGGTGCTTCCTTTTTTACAATACCACCCTTTGTATTTTGGGCTGTTGGCTTTGTATGCTTAGTGATAATATTCACTCCTTCCACAATAACCTTACCCTCTTCCACCAACACTTCACGTACAGTACGTGGCTTGGCAAGGTCTTTATCATCCCCTGCAATTACCACTACGGTATCACCTTTGCGGATGTTGTACTTGGCTTTGAATCTTGCTTTCATAGTTTGCTTCTTATGATTTACTCCGTGATTATAGAACCTCTGGAGCTAATGAGATAATTTTCATGTAACCCTTGTCACGAAGTTCACGGGCAACAGGGCCAAAGATGCGGGTACCGCGTGGTTCGTCTGACTGGTTAAGGATTACAACGGCGTTGTCATCAAAGCGGATATAAGAGCCATCTTTGCGACGCAACTTGTTAGTGGTACGTACTATCACCGCTTTAGCAACAGTTCCTTTTTTAATACCACCGGCAGGTAGCGCATCCTTAACCGTTACTACAATCTTGTCACCGATTCGAGCGTAACGCTGTCCACTATTACCGAGTACACGAATACAGAGCACCTCTTTGGCACCACTGTTATCGGCCACATTCAATCGGCTTTCTTGCTGTATCATACAAAAGTTATTTTACAATTAATCCTAATCAGATTTTACTTCACTTTTTCTACCACTTCCACTAATCTCCAGCGCTTTGTCTTGCTGAGCGGACGAGTTTCCATGATTTTTACGATATCTCCAATGCTGCATTCGTTCTTATCGTCATGCGCATGGAATTTGGTCGTTTTCTTTACGAACTTTCCGTAGATCGGGTGTTTTACTTTACGTTCTACAGCTACAGTGATGGTCTTTTCCATCTTGTTGCTGGTCACCACACCGGTCCTGGTCTTTCTTAAATTTCTTGCTTCCATGTTAGGTTATTTATCAGGCTTGCTGTTGCTTTGATTCGAGAGCAGTTTTTAGTCGGGCAATATCGCGGCGAAGACTGCGAATTGACATAGGATTCTCCAAGGGAGAAATAGCATGCGCAAACTCCATTTTTTTCAGTCTTTGCTGATCATCAGCCAAACGTGCACGCAGGTCTTGCTCATTCATTCCCTGCAGGGTTTTTAAAAATTCAGTTTTCTTGGACATCGTGCTATTGTTTTAAATGTTAGGCAGTGACAAGGTCACGGCGCACAATGAATTTAGTTTTAATAGGAAGCTTACCAGCTGCAAGTGCGAGAGAGGCGCGTGCCACAGACTCACTTACACCATCCACTTCAAAAAGGATACGACCAGGCTTTACAACGGCTGCCCAGAATTCAAGGTTACCTTTACCCTTACCCATCCTCACCTCTGCAGGCTTGCGGGTAATTGGCTTGTCAGGGAATATTCGTATCCACACATTTCCTTCCCTTTTCATTTCACGGGTGAGCGCCTGACGAGCAGCCTCGATCTGACGATCCGTAATCCAATGCTGGTCCAACGCCTTTAATGCATAAGAACCAAATGAAATGGTCGTGCCTCTTTTGGCATCGCCTTTCATTCTTCCTTTTTGCATTTTCCGGTGCTTGGTTCTTTTTGGTTGTAACATGACTAACTATTTCAAGTTTCGTTAATGATTTTTTTTGAATTACCCACGACGCTCACGACCACCACCACGACGATCGCCACCACCGCCTCTACGGTCATCACGACGTTCACCGCCACGACCTTCTTCACGTCCACCGCCACGACGATCGCTCAATTCACTCTTACCGCCTACAAAATTTGGATTGAGATCACGCTTTGCCAACACTTCGCCTTTACAAATCCAAACCTTGATACCAATTTTTCCATATACAGTTTGAGCAAATACGTTCGCATAATCGATATCCATACGAAAAGTATGCAGTGGAACACGTCCTTGTTTGAACTCCTCGCTACGTGCAATCTCAGCACCTGCTAAACGTCCGCTTAATTTGACCTTGATTCCCTCAGCACCCATACGAAGTGCAGATGCAATGGCCATTTTGGTAGCACGCTTAAAGTTGATACGATTTTCGATCTGACGAGCAATAGTGTCTCCCACGATCATGGCATCCAATTCAGGACGACGGATTTCCAGAATATTGATCTGAACATCTTCCTTGTTGGTTAGCTTTTTTAATTCTTCTTTGATACGATCCACTTCACCACCGCCTTTACCAATGATGATACCAGGCTTAGAAGTGTGGATTGTAACAATCAGCTTTCCCAGTGTTCGCTCGATTACAATTTTGGAGATTCCTCCTTTGTTGATACGAGCGTTTAGATAGGTTCTGATTTTGTGATCTTCAATCAGTTTGCCGGCAAAATCTTTTCTATTGCCGTACCAGTTGGACTCCCATCCGCGGATGATGCCTAATCGGTTACCTATCGGATTTGCTTTCTGACCCATGTTTGGTGTAGGTTATTCGTTTAATATTATTTTTTCTCTTTAGTATCTACTATTACCGTTACGTGGTTGCTACGCTTGCGTACTCTGTAACCACGACCCTGCGGGGCTGGACGCATACGCTTGATAGTACGAGCACCATCTACGAAAATGGTTTTGATGATGAGTTGACTCTCGTCCCCACCTTCGTTCTTCTGTTTCCAATTGCTGATAGCACTCAACACCAGCTTACGCAGAGGAACTGCCGGATGCTTGGGATTGAATTCAAGTTGTGCTAACACCTGCTCCACCTGCTGACCACGAATCATATCGGCAAGCAAACGCATCTTGCGAGGGGATGTAGGATAATTTCTCAGTTTAGCTACTGCTTCCATGGTTGACTATTTCTTGGATTAACCTTCTTTTTTAGAGTGTCCTTTGAACTGGCGGGTTGGTGCAAATTCACCAAGCTTATGCCCCACCATGAATTCTGTTACATACACAGGGATGAACTTATTTCCATTGTGTACAGCAAATGTGTGCCCTACAAACTCGGGAGAGATGGTAGAACGACGACTCCAAGTTTTGATTACTCCTTTCTTGGATTTTCCTTCGTTCATGGCCAATACCTTTTTCTCAAGGTGAGTGGCGATGTAAGGGCCTTTTTTAATCGAACGAGCCATATTAGAATTGTTGTGTAATTAGATTATTTGTTTCCGATTTTGCTACCGTTCTTGCGCTGGATAATCAGCTTGTCGCTTGACTTACCAACTGTACGTGTTTTCAAACCACGAGAGTATTGGCCATTTCTAGAACGAGGCTGTCCTCCGGATGCCTTACCCTCTCCACCACCCATCGGGTGATCCACAGGGTTCATGGCTACACCACGGTTGCGTGGACGAATTCCTTTCCAACGATTACGCCCGGCCTTACCCATGCTTTGAAGACTATGGTCACTGTTACTAACCACACCCACCGTAGCATTACAATCAATGAGTACTTTACGTAACTCACCACTTGGCATTTTCAAAACAGCATATCGATCTTCCTTGTTTGCCAACTGCGCAGAGGATCCAGCACTACGTGCCAGTTTACCACCCTGTCCAGGCTGCATTTCAATGTTATGAATATTGGTACCCAATGGCATATTGCGCATTGGAAGGGTATTTCCAACTTCAGGGGCCACATTAGGACCACTCTCCACTTTCGCTCCAACTTCTAATCCCTGAGGAGCAAGGATATAACGCTTTTCACCATCTGCATATACCAACAAGGCGATAAAGGCGGTACGGTTTGGATCGTACTGAATCGATTCAACTGTAGCCACTCCTGACTTATTACGCTTGAAATCGATGATACGATACTTCTTTTTATGTCCACCACCACGGTAGCGCATAGTCAAGTGACCAGACGTATTACGTCCACCCGTGCGAGGCTTAGCTTCCAATAAGCTTTTCTCAGGAACATTTGTAGTTACCTCAGCGTAAGCGTTGCCAATTCTCCAACGCGTACCGGCGGTAATGGGTTTAAATTTTCTTAATGACATATCTTTTTCTTTTTACTCAACATTTGCGGCTGTTGAAGCCATTCTTTTAACTAATTAAATGGTGGAATAGAGATCAATTGTTTCACCTTCTGCAACAGTTACCATTGCTTTTTTGTAAGCAGGCTTACGTCCGGCAATAAAACCACTTTTGGTAAAGCGAGTTTTGTTTTTACCGGGCACTACAGAGGTATTTACATCTGTTACAGTTACACCATAAAAGCTTTCAACGGCTTTTTTAATTTCCAATTTGTTGGCTTTACGAGCCACTTTGAAAGCATAGCGACGAAGCTTTTCCTGTTGGGCATTTGCCTTTTCAGTCAGGATGGGCTTGATCAGTACTTCAGACAGTTTCATTACGCTTGTTTTATGCTGTTAATTAAGCTTCACTTTTTTCTTCGTCAGCGAAAATTTTTGCTGCACTCTCCGTCATTACCAAAACCTCAGAGTTCATAATATCATACGTATTGATATCGCTCAGCAATACCCCCATTACAGAAGGAACATTGCGGATAGACATTTCTACATTATCGTTGTAATCAGGAGTAACAAAAAGAGTTTTCTTGTCAGCTACTTTAAGATTACCCAAAATTTCCATCAACTGCTTTGTTTTGGGCTTTTCCATATTGATGTCTTCTACAACCAAAATGGCATTACCCTTTGCTTTATAACTAAGCGCAGAAATTTTTGCCAGGTCTTTCACCTTACGGTTCACCTTGATATCGTAGCTATGCGGCTTAGGACCAAAAATTGTACCACCACCTTTGTACAAAGGGTTACGGATATTACCCTTTCGGCTTCCACCTGTTCCTTTTTGCTTGTGCAATTTGCGGCTGGCCCCTTTTACTTCAGCACGTGTTTTCACCTTGTGCGTACCTTGACGCTGTGCCGCTAAGTATTGCTTAACTGCTAAGTAGATCACGTGATTATTCGGTTCAGCACCAAAGATCTCCTCCGGTAATTCTACGGAGCGACCAGTTGCAGTACCTTTTGTATTTAAGACGTCGAGTTTCATGTTGCGTTCAGTTTATAATTGTGTGGTACGCGATTATTTTTGAATAAGAACGATGGAACCATTGTGGCCTGGAACAGAACCACTCACTAGGATGTAATTTTTCTCAGCGAAAACTTTCACCACTTTTAAACCTTTCATTTTGACGCGATCGTTCCCCATACGTCCAGCCATACGCATTCCCTTCATTACACGGCTCGCATCAGAGGAGTTACCCAATGATCCAGGGGCACGTTGACGGTCATGCTGACCATGCGATTGTTGACCCACACCACCGAAACCATGACGTTTTACAACACCCTGGAATCCTTTACCCTTGGTGGTACCTACAACCTCAACAGTTTCACCTTCGGAGAAAATGTCTACCGTTACAGTTTCACCCAGATTTTTTTCGATGGAGAAATTGCGAAACTCTTTAGAGAAACGCTTGGGAGTAGTTTGTGATTTGGAAAAGTGATTAACCTCGGCTTTTGTAGCACGCTTTTCTTTCTTGTCTCCAAAAGATAGCTGGAGAGCGCTGTACCCGTCCGTGTCTTTGGACTTTACTTGAGTAACTACACAAGGACCCGCCTCGATGATCGTGCAGGGGGTCTGCTTTCCGGAGGGATCGAATACACTGGTCATTCCCAGTTTTTTCCCAATAATACCTTTCATGTTCTTTAGGTTTTGTGCCTGCAAGGTTATTGGGACAATCCAAACACGATCGTTTGGACTTCAATCCCCGTTCGCCGCCGACCTTTTCCTTTATGGGGAAGTACCGGCAGTAAACAAACCCTGAATGGCTTGTTTTATGTTTAAAAGCCAGCGCTCTTTTATCGGAGTTTTAATTCCGGTTGAGAGATGGCAATTGTTTCAAAAATCAATGATAAGAACTAGTGGGAGTTGCGAATTCCCTTACGCATTTTCAAAACTGTTAGGCTTTGATCTCTACTTCCACACCGCTGGGCAAATCCAGTTTGCTCAACGCATCAACCGTGCGACTAGTGGAAGTATAAATATCCAATAGACGCTTGTGTGTTGCTAATTGAAACTGCTCACGGCTTTTCTTGTTGACGTGAGGAGAACGCAATACAGTGAAAATTTTGGTGCGAGTTGGCAGAGGAATAGGCCCTGTTACAACTGCGCCAGTACTGCGAACAGTTTTAACGATCTTATCTGCAGACTTGTCCACCAGATTATGATCGTAAGATTGCAATTTGATTCGAATGCGCTGCGACATGTGTACGTACCCCTTTTTCTTTAGGGGATGCAAAGGTAAGCGAGAAGTCCGTACCAACCAAATAGTTATCGCCTATTTTTTGCCCTTAACCAGAATATTTGCAAAACATACAAAAAAACTCAAAATTAGCTGAAAACCAATGCTTTATTTAGGACGACGAGGGAGCTTCAAGGTCCTGCTCATTTACCAAAAAAAAGACCGCCTCTTTCAAAGCGGTCTTTGGAATATCTATTGGCGAGGAATTAGGCCGTTGCCTTCCCTTTTACCTTAGCAATCACTTCCTCAGCAATGTTGTTTGGCGCTGGGGAATAGTGAGAAAATTCCATAGTAGAAGAAGCACGTCCGGATGAAAGCGAACGAAGTTGAGTCACATATCCAAACATCTCACTTAATGGAACTTTTGCCTTGATTACTTGCGCACCTGCACGGCTGTCCATACCCTCCATCATACCACGACGACGGTTCAAGTCCCCGGTAACATCTCCCATGTACTGATCAGGAGTAACCACTTCAACTTTCATGATAGGCTCAAGTAACACTGGCTTTGCTTTTCTGGCTGCCTCACGGAATCCTTGCTTTGCACACAATTCAAAAGACATAGAGTCAGAGTCTACCGCGTGGAAACTTCCATCATAAACACGGATTTTCATATTCGCCACCGGATAACTAGCAAGTACCCCTGTAGTCATCGACTGTTCAAAACCCTTTTGGATAGAAGGCACAAATTCACGAGGAATAGAGCCTCCAAAAATATCATTGACAAATTGGTAGTGCTTGTCGGGGTTTTCCGCTTGCCACTCTGCATCAACTGGTCCAATACTGAAAATGATATCAGCGAACTTACCACGACCACCCGTTTGCTTCTTCAACGTTTCGCGATGTTCAACAGTAGCAGTGAATGCTTCCTTGTAAGCTACCTGTGGTGCTCCTTGGTTTACTTCCACCTTGAATTCACGACGCATACGATCGATGATGATCTCCAGGTGTAATTCTCCCATTCCACGAAGAATAGTTTGTCCTGTTTCCTCATCGGTGTTAACACGCAGTGTAGGATCTTCTTCAACAAGCTTGGCGATAGCCATACCCATTTTATCTACGTCAGCCTGTGTTTTAGGCTCAACGGCAATGGCGATTACTGGCTCAGGGATAAACATGTTCTCCAAGGTGATTGGATGGTTTTCATCACAGAGCGTGTCTCCCGTTTTAATTTCTTTAAAACCAACCGCTGCTCCAATATCACCGGCCTCGATGAAATCAATTGGATTTTGCTTGTTAGCAAACATTTTCATGATACGACTGATACGCTCTTTCTTACCGCTGCGCACGTTGAGTACATAAGAACCAGCATCCAAACGGCCAGAGTAAGCACGGAAGAACGCCAAACGACCTACGAAGGGGTCCGTCATAATCTTGAATGCAAGTGCCGCGAAAGGTTCTTTAGGATCTGCTTTGCGCACCAACTCCGCTCCTGTATCAGGATGCGTTCCTTTTGTATCAGGAATATCAATGGGTGAAGGTAGATAACGACAAACCGCATCTAATGCAGTCTGCACACCTTTGTTTTTGAAAGAAGAGCCACACATCATGGGAACGATCGATAAATCAATGGTTGCCTTGCGGATCGCTTCATGAATTTCAGCTTCAGAAATACTGTTAGGATCTTCAAAGAATTTTTCCATCAATGTATCATCATACTCCGCAACAGCTTCAACCAGGTTTGCTCTCCACTCTTTTGCTTCTTCCACCATATCAGCAGGCACATCAATTTCATCGAAAGTCATTCCTTCTGTTTCTGCGTGCCAGATAATTCCTTTCATCTTGATTAAATCAACCACCCCTTTGAAATTATCTTCTGCACCAATTGGAAGCTGGAGGGGAACAGCTTTAGAACCGAGCATTTCACGCACCTGCTTCACTACGTTCAAAAAGTCAGCACCCGCACGGTCCATTTTATTTACGAATCCGATACGAGGAACCCCATAACGGTTTGCTTGACGCCATACAGTCTCCGACTGGGGCTCTACTCCGTCAACCGCAGAAAAGAGGGCAATCAATCCATCCAATACACGCATGGAACGCTCCACCTCAACGGTAAAGTCCACGTGACCAGGAGTATCGATAATATTAAAATAGTAAGGCTTTGTATCAGCAGTATTCTTTCCCTTTTCGGTTGGGAAATTCCATTTACAACTCACAGCCGCGGAGGTGATGGTAATTCCACGCTCCTTTTCCTGCTCCATCCAGTCCGTAGTAGCAGCACCTTCGTGCACCTCTCCGATCCGGTGAATCATCCCTGTATAGCGGAGAATACGCTCCGTAGTTGTTGTTTTACCGGCATCGATGTGAGCAGCAATACCGAAATTTCGTTGAAACTTTAAATCTGCCATGACAAATAGGTTGAATTTGAGGCCGCAAAGGTAGGGGAAAAAGCACAAAAAAAGCCCCGTAGTGTTACGGGGCTTTCAGCAGCCAATAAATCGGGCTGGGAGATTATTTTTTCTTACCAATTGGAGCAGCAACCCCAATCATGTGTTGAAAATGGTAGTTGGCGGTCTCGTTGGTAACGGGTACACGATAATTTGTAGTGATGAAAAGGTTTGCCTCGTTAAAAACATTCAATTTCAAACCTAATCCGGCAGGAAGGAAGGCACCAAAATGGGGACCATACTTGTGTCCACCCACCCCTAGGGTTAAATAAGGCTGAACATAATATTCATCCGTGGTCATCATAAAGTTCAATGCAGCAGAGAACTCCAAAAGAGAACTACTCTTGTTGATCACACGTCCTGTCATTGGGTAACGCATGCTGCTTATTCCAAGCGATGCGGCAAATCCCATATTCGGACGCATTTGCTTGGTGTAGTTAACTGCAAGACCCGCACTCATTTCTCCAACACGGGAAAAAGTTTTTTCTGCAATTACCGTATTGAGTGAAGTGGTCCGTATACGAGAAGCTGTTGCAAAGTCGTTTAAATAAAAGCTGACACCAAAAGTCTCAGATCCTTTTTGGTTGTCTTGGGCTTGTAAGTACGATACAGTTGAAGCAAAAGCTACGAAAAGTAGAAACTTCTTCATAAAAGATAGTTTGGTTAGCACCCGGCAAATTTAACGGGTATCTGTCAGATACTAAAATTAAAATATTTTTGAAAATGAGCCTTATCTTTTTGAATTTCAACACCTGAAATGACCCGTCTGCAACAATTTAGCTGGCTTACACTGCTCCTGACCCTAAATCTGGCCAAAATTGTGGCTCAGTCCACCGACACAACTGCGCTGGTAATCCAGGATAAAAAAGCCTATTTGGCCACTATTGCCAGTAGTCCCATAAAGCGTATGGTAAATGTAAACAAACTGATTCCCTCGCTTAAAATGGAGCTGCGGTACGCCAGCAAGAATAATTTTACAGGCAAAAGAATGTATCCACCCTCCTCTACTACCTGTTATTTGCGTGAAGAGGCCGCCAGCGCACTTAAAGCGGTAAGTGATTCTTTATCCAAAAGAGGATTTGACTTAAAAATTTTTGATGCCTACAGGCCGTACGCAGTTACAGCGCGATTTTGGAAATTAATTAGGGACGAACGATATGTTGCTAATCCCCGCTTAGGGAGCGGTCATAATCGGGGAATTGCAATAGACCTAACCTTGGTAGACAAATCCACAGGAGTTGAAATTGACATGGGCACTGGTTTTGATAATTTCTCAACAGCAGCTCACCATAGCTATTTGGAACTCCAACCTCAAGTGCTGATAAATAGAAAAATCTTAAAAGAGATAATGGAGCACTTTGGATTCAAATCGCTGGAAACTGAGTGGTGGCATTACAGTCTGCCCAACCCAAAGCGTTATGAAGTGCTGAATTTATCTTTTCGGGAATTGGCAGACTGACCAGCTAGTGATTAACACGACTTATCTTTTGCTCCAGCATGAGCAGATCCGCCAGCACCATTGCAGTAACTGCTTCCACAACCACCGGCACACGGAGCGCAATACAGAGATCATGTCGACCTTTCACCTCAAAAATCGCTTGTTCGCCCGTTGTTGTATTTAAACTCTTTTGTTGCTGCGGAGTAGACGAAGTAGGCTTTATGGCTATACGAAACGTAAGTTCATTTCCATTGGTGAGCCCGCCTACCACTCCACCGGCATGATTGGTAGCCGTAGTTCCATCAGAGGCCACAATACTATCATTGTGTTCACTTCCAAACATACGAGCTGCTGCAAAACCAGTTCCAAACTCAATTCCCCGAACAGCAGGAATAGAAAAAACAGCATGCGCCAGTAAGGATTCAACTGAATCAAAGAAAGGTTCGCCTAAACCAATTGGCAACCCCTTCACAACGCATTCGATTATCCCACCGACGCTGTCTTGATTCGCTATTGCTTTTTCAATCCCCTTGTCGATTGATACCTCTCCGCCAACTTCCTTTAGGGTGGCAGAAATTTTAACGGACCCTACCAGTTGTTTTGCTAATACACCTGCCGCTACTAAACAAGCAGTTAATCGCCCACTGAAATGCCCTCCACCTCTGTAATCTTCATGTCCGCCAAATTTTTGATGGGCCACAAAATCCGCATGCCCCGGACGTGGGATTTCTCTGATTTTTTCATAGTCAGCGCTACGCGTGTTTTTATTTTCAAATAGGATCGTGAGGGGAGCCCCTGTTGTTTTACCAGCAAAAACACCTGTTTTCAGCAAGGGTACATCTTCCTCTGCCCGGGGAGTAGTTCCTTTCTGTAGCCCTCCCCTGCGTCGCATCAAATCCTCTTGAAAATTTTCGAGACTTATTGGAATGCCTGCAGGACATCCATCAATCAAAACGCCCACCACTTGGCCGTGGGACTCACCAAAAATTTGAACGCGAAAAATTCTTCCAAATGAATTCAAAATCTCAGCTTTAGTGTGAGGATAAAGATACGGAGGCGCCAAGACTTTGCAGGTGGGAGTAAAAAGAGGGGTACGATTTGCCAACTGCCTCAGCATTTTCAATCACAACCGGATGGGCAGCGCGTAGCCCTGCCACTGCCAGTGCCATTGCAATACGATGATCATGATGAGAGGAAACCTCTCCACCTGTAATTTGATCTTGCCCCCTAATTACCAAATAATCATTTTCAATAATTACACTGGCTCCCAACTTAGAAAACTCCTTCACCAACGCCAATCCACGATTACTTTCTTTATGCGTTAGTCGGTTCACTCCCTTGATTCGGCTAATACCGTTTGCAAATACTGCCAGTGTTGTAAGCGGTGGAAAAAGGTCAGGGCAATCTGTTGCATCAAATTCAAAAGCCTTTACGGAAGAGGCCTGTATGGACAATGAATTGTCAAATGCAGTTATTTTAATTTCTGCAAGCCCAGCCAAAGAGAGAATTTGTCGATCGGCCTGAAAGGACGCGGGATTAATCCCCTCGATTGTAATATCCCCTGCTAATGCACCAGCAACCAATAGAAAAGCAGCCCCGCTCCAATCACCCTCAACTTCATACGATCGCGCAGCGGGCTTGACTAAAGCTTTACTTTTTTTGAATGTAAATAGTTGATAGTTGCTATTGTTAGGAACAGGTAGCCCAAATTTTTCCATAACAGACAATGTCAAATCGATGTAAGGGCGGCTTACCAACCCATTTACATGAATCGAAACATCCGTTGCACCTGCACCGGAATAGGCCATTAATAGACCTGTTAAGAATTGCGAGCTGAGCGAACCATCTATAGTAATTGTTTGAGGAACGAGCGGCCCTTTCAAGTTGATGGGAAGAAATCCATGGTTACTGCTGATCTCTACATGGAGCTGAGGAAGCACTTCCTCAAAAAAGTGCTGTGGCCTATTTAATAGGCTACCCCGACCGTTTACCGCTATATGGTTGGGAATTAAGGCTGCAATGGGAACAAACATTCGCAGACTCAAACCTGACTCACCACAATGTATAGTAACGTGTTTGTTTAAATTGATCCCATGGCTGGAAATCAACAGCGATTCATCATCCAATTTTTTTACGGAAGCGCCCAGTGCCTGTATCACCGCTATGGCGGCCTGATCATCTTCGGCAGTTCCCGGGTCGATCAAACGGGTTTCACCACCCGCTAATAATGCGGCTGCACATGCGCGTTGCATTACACTTTTTGAACGAGTAGCTTTTACAGCCCCATGAAGCTTGGATGAATGAACGATTGCAATCAAGACAATTGATTTAGCAAGTTTTTCACGGCGGTAAACGGCAACAACTGCACCTGTGCTTTACCAACCTGCTTTAATAAAACATAACGCACCTGTTTACCTGCTTTCTTTTTATCCATTTCCAAAACTCGCATCAGCTTGGAAAGATCATAGGTGGCTTCTGTAGGTAACCCATATTGCATCAACAGTTGATGTAATCGGTTGGAATCTTTAAAACCAGTTAATTGGGAGGAGAGCTTTGCTGCCGCAACCATGCCTAGCGCAATAGCCTCGCCATGGGAAACTTCATAAACCATCTCAATCGCATGACCCAGCGTGTGTCCAAAATTCAATACCCTGCGTAAACCCTGTTCAGATTCGTCTTGCTGAACAATACTCAACTTAAGCAAGGCATTTTTTTCAATCAGCAACGCTAGCGCTTTTTTATTCTTTTGATAATAGGGCAAATTATTTTTTTCAAGTTCGCGAAACCACAACGGCTTGAAACAAGCAGCATGCTTAATGATCTCAGCAAACCCATTTCTCCATTCACGTTCCGGCAGTGTTTTTAAAAATTCCGAGTCGTATAAAAGGAAGGAGGGTTGTCTGATGGTCCCCACTAAATTTTTATAGTTGCCATGATCAATTCCATTTTTTCCTCCTACTGCAGCATCCACCATTGCCAGTAACGTAGTGGGTACAAATCCCACATTGATACCTCGCATGTAGATAGCGCCAATGTAGCCAGCCAGGTCAGTTATCACCCCTCCTCCTACGCCTATTAGCCAGGTTTGGCGATCAGCTTTCATATGAATCAACTGTTCAATAACAGCGTCAACCGTTGGTTGAATCTTGTAGGGCTCCCCTGCCTTTAATACAATAGTATTCCAACCCTTGAAAAGGGAAGCATGAGATTTGTATACATGCTGGTCGGTGAGAAGAACAGTGTGAGCAACCGGAACTAATTTTTTTAATAAGGAGAAGCGGGATGAAAAATAACAGGTAGTTACGGCAGCAACAATTCGGATTTTTTTTTGTTTCATCAGCTTACTTTTTTGCAGCATCCAATACCCGCTTTTGATGAGCAATACTCTCCATATGAATTGCATCTAGAAACTGTGTGAGAAATTCCTGACTTAAACCTAACTCTTCCGACTTTAACAGCACACGACGGGTAATTTCCTGCCAACGACCGGGTTGCAGGATTGTAATTTGATTTTCCTTTTTATACTGTGCAATTTTTTCTGCCACCTTCATACGACGAGATAAAAGCTGCAATAGTTCTTCGTCATATTGGTTGATCTCCTGGCGCAAGGTATCGAGTGCTGCCTGGTAGTCAGGTGAATTAACATCCTCCTTTCGCCAAATGATCTGCTCGAGTATTGCTAATAAGGCTGTTGGCGTTACCTGCTGAGCGGCATCACTCCAGGCATTGGCAGGATCACGATGACTTTCTATCATCAATCCGTCACTGTCTAAATCAATAGCCCGTTGAATTACCTCCGGAATTATATCACGTCTTCCACAAATGTGTGAGGGATCGGTGATAAATAGTAAGGAAGGATGTCTGAGTTTCATTTCCACGGCCAAATGCCAAAGTGGTGCATTTCTATATCCTGATTCTCCAAAAGTGCTGAAACCGCGATGTATCAAACCAATTGTAGAGATTCCAGCACGACTGATCCGCTCAACCGCACCACTCCACAACTCTAAATCTGGATTAATTGGGTTTTTGATTAGTACAGGGATATTCACTCCCTTCAATGCGTCGGCTACCTCTTGTACGCTAAAGGGGTTTACCGTAGTGCGAGCCCCTATCCAAAGAATAGAAACTTGATAACGAAGTGCTTCCTCCACTTGTTTTGCGGTAGCTACTTCCACTGTAGTAGGCAATCCTGTTATTTGGGAGGCTTCCAGTAACCAGGGAAGACCTTTGCTGCCCACCCCTTCGAACATACCAGGCTTGGTGCGTGGCTTCCAAATACCCGCTCGTAAAATATCAACTCGACCAGTGTCCTTAAGTTGAACAGCAGTATCCAATAGCTGTTCTCTGGTTTCAGCACTACAGGGTCCGCTAATAATAAGCGGCTTTTTTGTGAGAATATTTTCCAGATTGGAAGTCAGGTTCATCTTTACAATAAACAGATTGTAAAGATAGAATTATAAAATGAGTCGTTGCGCTTATTGACCTTGACGAGAACCACTACGGCCCCCAGTGTTCGCATCATTCATTCTAATTCGACGACCCTTGAAGTTTTTTCCATCAATCGCTTTGATAAATTTTCCAGCCACTCTGGAATCCACCTCTACCCAGCTATTCATTTCGCGCAAATCAATTTTCCCCAAAACATCTTTTCTTTGTTCGCTCATATCCAAAAGGAACTGTAAAAAGCTGGCTTTATAAAAACCATCTTTTGTTCCCAAGTTGATAAATAACCGCTGGTAAGAAGCGTCCCCTTGTGGAACTGCGCCTTGTTCTTGCTTTCTCTTCTTGCCCAATTTGCTATCAACGGGCTGCTGTCTAAGGTTTAGATCGGCTGCATTTTCGTAATAACGCAGGAAGCGATCAAACTCTAAAGCGGCCACGCGTTGTAAAATCTCCTCCTTGCTTACCGCAGAAAATTTTTCTGCAAGCATGGGAATGTAGGTTTCGTATTCGCCATGACTAATGTCAGCTTTTAACAACCGATCAGTGAAATGAAAAAACTGTTTTCGACAAACATCTTTTCCGCTTGGAATATCCATCCGATGAAAACGTGTTTGAATCAATTTTTCAATCTGCTTTAATCGGTAAGCCTCACGAGGTGTAACAATGGATACGCATAAGCCACTCTTGCCCGCCCGTCCTGTTCTTCCGCTACGGTGCGTATACACCTCAGTATCGTCAGGTAATTCGTAGTTAATAACGTGTGTGATCCCCTGCACATCAATACCTCTTGCGGCAACATCCGTTGCTACTAGTAAGCGAATATTTCTTGTTCTAAACGCCCCCATCACGCGATCTCTTTGTGCCTGGGTGAGATCTCCGTGTATGGCATCGATATCATACCCCTCGCGGGTTAATTTTTCTGCAATTTCTTGCGCATCTGCTTTGGTTCGGGCAAATACGATTCCAAAAATATCGGGGTTAAAATCAATGATTCGCTTCAAGACCTCATAGCGGTAAGGGTGCTGACATTGATAATATTGGTGATCAATATTGACGTTTGCCGCATTCATCTTGCCTATTGTAACCTCAGTAGGCTCATGCATGTAACGCTTGCTGACTTGTCTGATTTCAGTGGGCATTGTAGCACTGAAAAGCCAGGTACTCTCTCTCTTTGGAGTATTCTGGAGAATAAACTCAATATCCTCCTGAAATCCCATGTTGAGCATTTCGTCTGCTTCGTCCAATACCACATACTCTATTTGATCGAGTCGGATTGCTTTTCTTTCAATCAAATCAATTAATCGGCCGGGGGTCGCAACTACTACATGTGTTCCGCGCTTCAAATCTTTAACCTGTGCGCCGATAGATGCTCCTCCATAAACAGGTGTTACCAGCACCTGCCCGGTAATTCCCTGGAATTTTTTAATGTCAGATGTAATCTGCAAACAAAGCTCGCGGGTGGGGCAAATAATAAGTGCCTGAGGATGGGTGCGGGATTTGTCTAGCAGATCAAGTAATGGAAGTCCAAATGCAGCCGTTTTACCGGTGCCTGTCTGAGCCAAACCTATAAAATCACGTGTTCCTTGTAATAAAATGGGGATCGCCTTTTGCTGGATGGGAGTGGGTTCTGTAAACCCAAGTTTTTGGATAGACTGAAGAAGCGGGGCGCTCAGTCCAAGCGCTTGAAAAGTGTGCA
>BJGL01000017.1 GCA_014190475.1 Bacteroidota bacterium | reverse complement strand
ATCCAACACTTTTAACAGGTAAGGCAGGGCCACTCCAACTTCACTCAGCCTACGACGCTTTCCATGCTGATCGATAAGGTGGGCCATTCCCTGCGTATGCGTGCCCATCCAATATTCTGCAAATGGTTTTTTAGATGCATTGTTTTCCCCCAGTAATTGAGGAATAAAAGAAGCTCCTCCCCAATCATAATTTTTCACAACTCCTTCTAACAAATAAATAGCGGCCATGCGGTGTGGATAATATACTTACTGTAAAGATAAAGCATGACAAAACATATTGAAATTGGAATCAAGGGAGAAGACCTGGCAGCCGAATGGCTTCAAAAAAAAGGGTATAAGATCACGCATCGAAATTGGCGACACCGGCATTTTGAAATCGATATCATAGCCAGGCGTGGAGCCACACTTCATTTTATTGAAGTAAAAACAAGAACAAGCCAACTTTATGGAGGCCCAGAACTAAGTGTAAACTGGAAAAAAATGTTACGCCTGAAACGTGCAGCTGTTCACTACCTGCATGTACACCCTGGTCATAGTTGGATACAGTTTGACATAGTAGCCATCACATTAAAAAATAAACAACCCCCCTTGATAGAACTCTTTATGGATATCTAGGGTTTAATCTCCGACATCATTTTAGTTACTAATGCATGCGTAGCAGGACAACTTTCAATATTCTGATGATGAATGTGTGCGAAATCAACAAACTTTTTCCGCAGGTGTGGAAATCCCGCACAATCAGCAGGCCGAACCGCATAAATACTACAGGTATTATCCTTTTTATTCAAAAACTGGCAAGGGGTGCTTTTATTAATCCAATCCCTATCCCCTCCCCGTTCTTTTTTTAGCCACTTTTTCTGAAAAGCGGAAACTGTCATTCCCAAATGCTTGGAAATACGTTTTAAGTCGCGGGGAGTATACGTTGGGGTCATGGTTTTACAGCAATTAGCGCAGGATAGGCAATCTATTTCCTTCCACACTGCTTTATCCCATGCTGCTAAACGACTTTCAACTCCACGAGGTTTATTTTTTTCAAGACGAGTTAAATAAAGTCGATATGCACGTCGATCACGTTTGGCGCGGGACAGGAATCCGCGCAGAGAAAATTCCTTTACATTTTTCATGGTGCGCTAAGATAGTTATTCAAAGGGATTAAATTTGTCAAAACACAATCCATGCGTATCCCACTATTCTTTGTTGCTTTGACACTAACCGCAGGCAGCATTCAATCCTGCAGTTTGTTTTCTTCTGCTCCCCCCACTTTTTGTGATACAGCCTGCACCACGGAGAATATCCGATTTAGCGGCACGCATGAAGACACTCCCTATGTAGAAATAAGCGTTGCCAACTGTTTGCCAGATACGTTGAGTTGGAGTTATAGTGGGTTAGGCACAAAAAGAAAAATAGGATTTGCTTACCTAATTGGAAGAAGCGTAAAGATCAATAAAGACTTCATGAAGGTTCAATTCAAAGAAAACCAATATGCTTGGATCTTGTTCAATGATTGCATTACAGGACGAGGCTTCCAGATAAAGCTACCCTATGATAAAGAGACTCCCTTTAGTCTAAAAAGCAGCGGCCTTAACCCTATGGATCCAAAGTTCTCGATCGAAGAGGGACTAATCACCAATACAGACCGAGGTAATCTTTTTGTGGAGGATGCGATTGACGGAAAAAAAGCCATGATGACTTTTGGAGAAAAATTAGATATCGATTATGATGCCATACACGATCATATTGACAGTGCGTCGGTAACCCGCAGTAAAATTTGGGCAAAAATTCGGATTGGCAATGTATGGGTGATCAAGGAAAAGAAAATAGTACTGGAATAAACGCTTATGTGGCAGGTATACCAAAAGGGATTCAAAGCCTGGCTGCAACTCGAAAAATCACTTGCAGAAAATTCGATAGAAGCTTACCTAAGAGATCTTACTTTATTCTGTCGTTTTTTAGCCACCACTCAATTAGCCGATTCCCCGGCTAAGGTGCAAACAGAGCATCTTCGAAAATTTTTAAAATGGATTCATGAAAATGGATTCTCGGCAGGCTCACAAGCAAGAATATTATCGGGGATAAAATCTTTTTATCGGTACTGTTTGCTGGAACAAATCTGTAAAGAGGATCCCACCTCCTTACTGGAAGCGCCAAAGAAAAAAAGAGTGCTTCCCGATACACTAAGCTTTGAAGAAATTGAACAGTTGATTGCACAGTTAGATCTCAGCAAACCAGAAAGCACGCGTAATAAAGCGATGCTGGAAACCTTATATAGCTGCGGGCTTCGTGTCAGTGAGCTAGTCAATTTGCAACTTTCTAAACTCTACCTGGATCTGGGCTTTATTCGTGTGCGAGGAAAGGGAGATAAAGAAAGACTGGTACCCATTGGAGACAGTGCATCCCGGTATATTCAACTCTATAGACAAACTACCCGACAAGAAATCACTCCACAAAAAGGCAAGGAAGATTTCCTGTTCCTTAATAAAAGAGGTAGTCCGCTTTCGCGTGTAATGGTATTTTACATTATACGCGATTTGGCGGTTGCAGCGGGCATTCAAAAAACGGTATCCCCGCATACGTTTCGACATTCCTTTGCTACACACCTGATTGAGGGAGGGGCTGATTTGAGGGCTGTTCAAGAAATGTTGGGGCACTCCAGCATTACTACCACAGAAATTTACACGCACTTAGATCGTGATTTTTTAAGAAAAACACTGGTGGAGTTTCATCCAGGCTTTAAACAAAGCCGGCTTTAATAGCATTCCCGCGATTACGCTATTTTTGTACTTCAAATAAGCAAGCACTATGAAAAAATTTATGTTGGCAGCCCTTTTGGTTGGAAGTATCATGACCAGCCAAGCACAGCTGCGTACACCGGCTCCAAGTCCTTTACAAACTATTAAACAAGATTTTGGTTTGGGTAGTATTGAAATCGCCTACTCCAGACCTGCCATGAAAGGACGTAAAATTTTTGGCGATTTGGTCCCCTATGGTAATGTATGGAGAACCGGAGCCAACAGCGCCACTACCCTGCAATTCAGCGACGAAGTAACAATAGGTGGGGTTAAACTTGCTCCAGGCAAATACGGTCTATTGAGCATCCCGAATAAAGACAGTTGGACATTGATCATCTCCAAGCAAACAGATGTAACCAGTCCCTCCGCTTACAAACAAGAAATGGATGTAGTTCGCGTGAATGTTCCGGTTTCAAAAACCAACGATCGTACAGAGAATTTTATGATTCAAGTGGATAATATCAAACCAACACAATGCCAGATTGAACTCAGCTGGGATCAGGTTAAAGTAGCCCTTACTGTTGATACTGACATTGATACCCGCATCATGCAACAGATCAATACGGCTATGCAGGGAGAAAAACCACCCTATTTTAACGCTGCCATGTATTTCATGGATAACGGAAAAGATTTAAATCAAGCACTTAGCTGGTTTGAGAAAGCCGCTACGGCAACTCCTACTGCTTACTGGGTACTTCACCAATTAGCAAATTGCCAGGCAAAGCTTGGAAAGAAAGCAGAGGCAAAAGCATCGGCACAAAAATCCAAGGAACTAGCGTTGGCTGCCAAGAATATGGATTATGTGAAGTTGAACGACAAGCTATTGGCTGAACTAAAATAAGAAACCACACTTCCTTTAAACCGCGTTGTTACCAACGCGGTTTTTTTATTGCAGAAAACTCCGCTTGAGTGATACACCGTATTGACCAATTAGCGAAAATAGTATGACTGCAAAAACGCCCAAAGGATTGAGCCAAAGAAAACCAAGTTTTATGTATCCCGTCTTACTCAAATAGAAAACAAGAATGACTAAAACTTCGGCTACTAGAGCAGCCCAAAAAACTAAGTTACCGCTCTTAATCTTGGGTAGAAATAAAGCAACACAAAAAATGCCTAGTACTACACCATAGAAAAGTGAGCCCAACACATTCACAGCCTCAATTAAGCTATTTCCAATATTGTACGTAAAGAGTGCAACTACAATACAAAAGATACCCCAAGCAAGTGTATACCAACGAGACCATCGGAATTCCGACTCATCAGTAATTGATTTTTTACTATAGCGACGATGAAAGTCGATCATCGTGGCGGCAGCAAGCGAATTAATGGCGGCGGCAATACTTCCCCATGATGCTAAAAAAATAATAGCAATCAAAAGGCCCACTAGACCAGCGGGCAGATGATCCACCACAAACCGAAGAAATATATAATTGGTATCATTCCCATCCCCTCCTACAATTTTTTTATTGAGCCAAAACTTCAATCGATTACGAATTATCTCTGATTCAGCATGCACCGACCGATATTTCTCCAGCATTGAATCTTGCGCTAACCGGTTTGCTTCACTATCCCCTTTCAAGGCCGTATAAGCAGTCAATAATCGCTTTTTGTCAACAGACAATTGATCAAAATGAGCTTGTGCCTGTTCCAGCGAGTCCGCATAAACAGGATGCTGTCTGATCTTCGCTAATTGCACCTCATTAAAGAAAATTGGCGCCTTTGTAAATTGGTAAAATGAAAAAACAAGGACGCCTAACAATAAAATCAAAAACTGCATGGGAACTTTCACAAAGCCATTCATAAGCAAGCCCAACTTACTCTCTCTGGCTGATCGTGCAGTTAAATAACGACCTACCTGGCTTTGGTCCGTACCGAAATAGGATAAGGCAAGAAAGAAACCACCCACCAATCCACTCCAAATATTATATTGATCACTCCAATCAAAACGACCTTCCTTAAAGCCCGTGGTTATGATTGAAAACTTACCCAGCTTTCCCCCAATCCGCAAGGCATCAGCCAATCCAACTTCAGGAGGCAATAAGCGAACTACCATCCACCCCGCTAAGAATAAACCGGCAAAGATGATTCCCAATTGTAATTGTTGTGTGTAAGCAACGGCTCTAGCTCCCCCAAATAAGGTGTAAATAATCAATAATCCACCCATAATTACACTAGTGGATGTTAAACTCCAGCCTAATAATGAGGAAAGAATAAGCGAAGGAGCAAATACACTTATACCCGTGGAAAGACCACGTTGCAATAAAAATAGAAAAGATGTTAAGGACCGAGTTTTACCATCAAATCTACTTTCTAGATACTCGTACGCCGTATAAACTTGCAATCGCTGAAAAACAGGGATAAAAAATATAGCAATTACAATCATGGCAATGGGCAAACCAAAATAATACTGAACAAACCGCATTCCATCTGTATAGGCCTGCCCAGGCGCGGATAAAAAAGTAATGGCGCTAGCCTGTGTTCCCATGATGCTTAGCAGTACAAGTCCCCAACCCAGATTACGATTGGAACGAAAATAACCGTCTAGATCGCGAGTGGTTCGACTCTTGTATAACCCATACAGAATAATACCCACTAAGGTTGTAATAAGCACGCCCCAATCTAGTCTGCTCATTGAAAATGCTTTGTCAACTTGTAAAACAAAAAAATAAGTACAAGTAAGTAAATAATCAGGACCCCATACCAGGCATCCCAACTGCTGAAGAAAGGTGGTTTATTGTCTGGTGTATCAGGCATTTCGATTTCTTTTTTGACGTAACCACCCCGCTAATAGGATTAATCCTCCCATCACAATGCCAATAATCAGTCCTACTTTTACTCGCTTTATGAAGATTCCTAGTGCCAAACCCATTATAATGGCTAAACCAAAAGTCCAATCAGCTCTTTGCTTTTGATAATTACTCATGGTCTACCTTTCAACATTTCCTAGTGCCAACAGATTTGCCAATAAGCGATAAGCTCCCGGAACACCTGCTGGTATTTGTCTAAATAACGAAAGTCCTGTGTACGTAAACCATCCTTTTCCATAACGAGCCACCAATAAAGAGCCGGTATCTGGTTTTTCATCCGGATCCGCCATGCTAAGTAAGGGCTGAAGCTTTCCCGCCGTGTCTAAGCCATGATAGATACTTCGCTCTTGTATCCATCCCTCAAAATCCTGAGGAAGGATACGATTTGGAAAATTGAAGACAGGATGTGTAGGATCTAAAAATACAACAGCCGCATCCTGGTCCGTGATTCGATTTCGTGTAATTGCAAAGGGATAAGGTCCAATTTTAGCTTTGACAGGACCTATTTGATTACTGGTGTTATACTGCACCAGATAATTTCCTCCTTGCTCGACATAAGCCATCAATTTTTCATGATATTTATTGAGCCATTCTTGTGTATTATGTGCTCTCACGCCAGTAATTATAGCATCGAACTGTTGAAGCGATATGGTTGACAAAAGATTTTCATCAAGCACGGTGATGTTATAACCAAGCCGCTTTAATCCGTCGGGGATCTTGTCTCCAGCACCTGGTATATAGCCAATATTTTTCCCTGCAATCTTTACTTGAAAATTACGCGTGTATACTGACGCTGTTTTAAAATAAGTGATAGGTGGAATATGATCATACCGAATTACAGTAGTAGTTGTATTAACACGATTTCCATTAGAAAGAGAAACACCCAGCGTAACAGTATCCGCATTTTCTTTGGGAGTCAGGAAATAATCAAAACTTTCAAGCTGATCTTTTTGTAGTGAACTGATGAGTAGCGGATCTACCCTGCTCTTTGTTTTTTTGTTCGAAATCAACTCCGGTTTCAAATTTGTTTGGGCTGACATTCCGGCTACTTGCGCATGCCCCTTAATTGGATTATTAGCGGCAGTAATTAGATGCACCAACTCATCGGGTTGAATAGAAACTGGCGGAACAACCTCCAAGGGCCATTGCAGTTCGCCTTTTACAGGATCCGTAAACTTATAACGTACCGGCACTTGGTAAGAAATTACTTGAGTCCCCCATTTTAAATCAATAGTACAGGAGAGTGGAGCTTCATTCTCGGGCTTACCAATCAAGTAGAGGTCATTGACTACAAAATACCCTTGTTGCATAGGAAGCTGTAACCAATAGGGCTGGGAAATTGGGAAACTAGGACGAACCAGGAATTTTGTGTTGACCGTGAAGGGCTTATTTAGTTTTAGCGCTGTAGCGGTATTTACTACATTGAATTCGCCCACTTGTGCTCTTTCCAAGGTGACAGAAGTTCCAAGGCGATCAATAGCCAATAAGGCAACCTGTACAGAATCACCCTGCACAGCACGTAGCTGTGAGGAAGTGGCTTCCAGGTAAATTCCACTAACCGCCAAAATGAGTTCTTTCAGTTCTTTCTTTTTATGTGTAACGATTGAAGTTGGCTCAAGCTTCTCAAGTGATTGATACAAGTTTAGTAAACCAGGTAAAGACGCTTTAGGATCGAGCCAATTAAAATGAAGTAAAAGGCTATCAATTTGCTGCTGGATGATAGAAGAACCCAGCCTAGCGCCCCAGTCAAGTGAAATACCTTCCATAATGTCTTTAGAAGCGGAGGCCCCATCAATTAGTTTAAAATACTCAAAAGCCTCCCCTCTTGAAACAGGAACACCAAAACCTTGGCTTTTGTGTTGGCTACGACTCTGTGCAGCAATTTCGCCATAGCTTTTTCCTAACAAGCTATTATAACCCCCCACATCAATCTTAAGTTGATCCTCTCGAATAGTTGAATTACCTCCAAAATTGAAGGTGTTCCAAAATAAACGCTTCACACGCCAAGCTCCCCCTGTGAGGGCTAATTGCTCCGGAAAACGAGTGGGATCAGCAGCAGCCTTAACAGCCTCACCAGCAAGAATAGCAGAGGCCGTATGATGTCCATGCCCCCCCTCACCGGTAGTTGGAAATCGCGTTATCACTACATCGGGCTTAAATGTTCGAATTACCCATACCACATCATGCAAAATCTTTTCGCGATCCCAAATCTTGAATGTTTCAGTAGGTGTTTTGGAATATCCAAAATCATAAGCCCTGGTAAAGAATTGCTCACCGCCATCAACTCGGCGAGCCGCTAGTAATTCTTGCGTCCGAATCAGCCCTAACTCAATTCCCTGCTCCTGACCAATTAAGTTCTGGCCACCATCACCTCTTGTCAAGGACAGATAGCCTGTTCGAAGCAGTCTGTCATTAGCGAGATATGTAATCAATCGGGTATTTTCATCGTCAGGATGTGCAGCGATATAAAGCACAGTTCCTGTTACACCCAACTTTTTTATTCCATGATAGATGGAAGAAACAGTAGGTTGAGCAAAGGACTGTTGCAGCCCAATTAATAAAAAAAACAAAAGCTTATTTAATCTCATCGTGCATTAAAAAATAAAGCGTTACAAAAAAGTAGCTTTCCATTTTCCCAGAAATTGCGAAACAGAATATTGTCTGCAAAAAAGCTAATATTTCCTCGGCCTACAGGCAGCTGACCTATTACCAGCCCCCCATTTAATTTTGGTTGAAGACGGCTACCCACAAAACCTGCTAAGGGCCCTTCCTGTTGGGTTTGCCCTACATTCCAACCCTTATCTTCTTTCAAGGATTCGAAAATAGTAGCATCTGTTTTTAATGAATAATAGAAACCTGGATAACCAAATGCTAGCGGATGAGAAGCGTCAAGCGATACACGCCAAATGGAACCCGTTGTGATTGCACTAAGTTGGTCCCGCTCCCTATTCTTAAATAAAACTGGTGAACCATTTTTCTCTGCGGCATCCTCTTCTTTGCGAAGCACCAACCCTAAATCCAATTTTGTGAGCTGCCTCGTAGTTTCTCCAAGTAAAATCAAACGTCCACCACCCTGGATCCATTTTTGAACTCCCTCAAAAGAATCCTTATTCTCCAAAAACCGATAACGCCCCTCGGCTAATACTAGTACATCAAATGCAGCAAGATCAGCACTTGAAAAAGAATTTACGTTCAATAACGTAATCGGATAATTTAATTGTTGCTCAAAAAAATGCCAAACTTCGCCCACGCTAAGACTGTAAGTTCCTTCGCCACTTAAAAGTGCAACGCGCGGTGCGCTAAGCGGGTGTACTTTATCGCTGCCAAAATCAGCACCTTGTTGAACAAGTCCGGAGGAAAGCGGAACTAAGTTCACGGCTTGTTCATTGGCCCAGGTTACCACTTTATCAAAGAGCTGGTTACCCCAGCTTTCATTGGAGGTTTTTAAGATTAATATAGTACCTGGATCAAATTTTTTTCCTTCGGTGAAGAAGCTATCTTCTGCATATCGAAGTTTGACGCCAGCCTGAAGTAATCGAGCTGCAAATGTAGCAGCAGCAGGACTGTTCCATGGCAATGCATAGCCATATGTAGTACTTGAAATAGTCGCAGTGGTAGGCTTCCAGCTGGCTCCCTGCGCAACTTTCTCCTTGGTAGCATAGGCTTGTAACCCATACGCATATGGCAAGGACCAGGCTGTGATATCATATGTAGCGGAATCTACTAACTGTGTTCGGGGTTCAAATAATACTTGTACTAATGCCCCATTAGTCTGTGCAGCATTAATTACAATATCAGAAGAGGAAATTGAAAATACTTCCTCCTTTGTTGTAGCATAATTATACCCTTTGGCTGAAGTATTAGTTCCGGTTTTATACTCAATACCGTGCGCATCCAATAGTGTTAGTAATTTTTGCAAATAGGCTTCCCGACGAGTATCGGCTTTAATAACAAATGATTTAAAGCTGCCCATCCCTTTATTACGCGCATTTTCAAAGAAAGCCGCAAACTCTTGAATAAGCTTTTGTTGCTGACGAGCACTTACTTCAATTGTACTCAGCGAAGTGGTAACATGGTGTATTAGTCTTGCGTATAGAGTCAGCGTGTCGCCATCCTCATTTACAATACCTAAACCTGCCCTGATTCCACCTTGCTCATAGGTCATTCCTATTGAACCATTGTAAACAGGATAGGTATCCCCATAGGAAGGATAGAGTAAATCAAACCGTTCGCGTGTAAAATACAGCCAACCATTTTGGTCGAAATAACGAGCATGATTGGCCCCTATATCCTGCTGAAACTTTCGCTGCCAGGGTGTGATAATCTCGTGATATGGTTCTGCAGCAGGAGCAAAATAATAAGGTTCATTATAACCTTGCTCATGCAAGTCCACATGTACATGTGGCATCCAGCTTCGATAGAGCTTGATTCGCTGTTGACTTTCTAGTTGTGTCAACCAAGCCCAGTCTCTGTTCAAATCAAAATAATAGTGGTTTGAACGTCCTCCGGGCCAGGGCTCCTGATGTTCGCGCGACAATGGGTTAGGATTAAACTTTTTCCCAACAACAGATTGATACCAGTTTACATAACGATCTCTCCCATCTGGATTCAAACATGGATCAATCAAAACAACTGTATTGTTAAGCCACGCAGCACAATCGGATCCCTCACGCAATAACTCATAGATAGTAAGCATAGCCGCTTCAGTAGAAGAAGCTTCATTTCCATGTACGTTATAACTTAACCATACAATGGCAGGTAATGCTTTAAACTGCGCTGCCCCTCCTGTCAAAAATCCATTGGCAATTGCCAGATTTGCTTTTCTAATATCTTCCAATCGGTTCAGATTATTGGCTGATGAAATTGCCAAAAAAAGCAAGGGCCTGCCTTCCTGTGTACGGCCATATTCTCTCAACTCCACCTGATCAGACTTTTTAGTAGCAACATATTCCATATAACGTTGTACTAAATGATGCGGCGTATGTCTGCTCCCCAATGGGTAGCCTAAAAAATCAGAGGGTGATTTTAATTGCGCATGAACCCCAACAAAAAGGAGCTGCAGCAAGACCAAAAAAAGAAAATACCTTTTCATAGAGAAAAATTAGACAAGCAAGTTAAGGTTTGTTTCGCTTTCCGTAGTTTAGCTTTTTAACGGTTTCATATGAAAAAACAATCCCTTTTCTACATTGCAATTCTGAGTTGGGTTGCCAGTATAGGTCAAACGCTACAGCAGACTGGTATTAACCCCTTTGCCTATAAAATTGAAAAGAAATTAATTGCCGCTAAAGGTGCTGTTGCATCGGCACACCCATTGGCGAGCATGGTCGGGGCTGCTATCTTAAAACAAGGTGGAAATGCATTTGATGCAGCCATCGCCACGCAGCTGGCATTGGCCGTGGTATATCCAAACGCAGGGAATCTGGGAGGCGGCGGGTTTTTGGTAGGTCAGTTAAGTAATGGAAAACAGGTAGCCATAGATTACAGAGAAAAAGCGCCTGCTGCAGCGCACAGAGACCTTTATATTGAAAGTAATGGAGAAGCTAATACAGAAAAAAGTCAATTGGGACATCTTGCTGCAGGAGTACCCGGTACTGTGGCAGGACTATTCGCCAGTTACCCCTACGCCAAACTCCCCTTTGAAAGACTAATCAATCCAGCCATTGAGTTGGCAGAATTTGGATTTAGCATTACAGCGGCAGAGGCCCGTGGACTGAACGCCATTCAGGCGGACTTAAAAAAGTATAATACCCAAACTCCTGTTTTTGTAAAAGAACAGGGATGGAAAGAGGGGGATACGTTGCGACAGCCACAACTAGCCGCTACTTTAAAAAGAATTAAAGCAAAAGGGAAAGCGGGATTTTATGAGGGAGAAACAGCCCAATTTATTGTAGAGGAAATGAATCGAGGAAAAGGGATCATCACCTTGGAAGATTTAAAAAAATATGAAGCAGTATCCCGTACACCTCATCGGTTTACCTATAAAGATGTTGTAATCGTGAGTATGCCCATGCCCAGCAGTGGAGGTCTATTGCTTAACCAAATGATGAAGATGGTAGAGGATAAAAATCTAAAATCAATGGGTTTCCATTCGCTGGCCTCCGTTCAACTCATGACAGAGGTGATGCGAAGGGCATACGCAGATCGTGCCGAGTATATGGGAGATGCCGACTTTTATCCTGTACCAGCAAGAGAGCTGGTAACTCCAGGGTACATTAAAATGCGAATGAAGGATTATGATCCACAAAAAGCAACAGACAGTAAGCAAATAAATCCAGGTAAACCACTTCCCAAAGAAAGTGAAGAAACTACCCACCTAAGTGTGCTTGATCAGGAAGGTAACGCAGTGGCGGTAACGACCACCTTAAACAACTCCTATGGTAGCAGAACTGTAATTGGGGGAGCTGGCTTTTTCATCAATGACGAAATGGACGATTTTAGTGTTCGTCCCGGCGTACCTAATATGTATGGAGCACTTGGAGGAGAAGCAAATTCAATACAACCTGGTAAACGAATGTTGAGCTCAATGACCCCAACCTTGGTTACAAAAAATGGAAAACCCTATATCGTGGTTGGAACACCGGGTGGTACCACCATTCCTAATCAAGTATTTCAAACGCTGATCAATTTGCTGGAATTTGATCTTTCTGCTGAGGACGCGGTGTATAAACCAAAATTTCATCACCAATGGCTGCCGGACGAATTAGTAACAGAGAAAGGCTTTCCTGAAGAGGTGAAAACAAAAATGAAAGCGATGGGGTATCCGCTAGGAAAAGAAAGAAGCGGAATTGGGCGCACCGAACTGATTCGTGTTTTACCGGACGGAAAATTAGAGGTAATAGCCGACAAGAGAGGCGACGATAGCGTAGCAGGATTTTAACCTTATTTCAGCTTAAACGACTCCAGAAACTTAGTATTAAAATCTCCACTTCTGAATCGTTCGTCCTGCATCAATTGTAAATGGAATGGGATAGTTGTTTTTACCCCTTCAATTACATATTCGCTCAATGCACGATACATCGTTTGAATAGCTTCTTGTCGAGTTTGTGCCACCGTAATTAATTTACCAATCATGGAATCGTAATAAGGTGGGATAACATAACCTGCATACACATGACTATCTACGCGAACCCCATGCCCACCCGGTTGATGGCAAACGGTAATTTTACCAGGAGAGGGTCTAAAATCATTATAGGGATCTTCGGCGTTAATTCTGCACTCGATAGAATGCATTTGAGGAAAATAGTCTTTACCGGAAATACGATGTCCGGCAGCAATTAAAATTTGCTCTTTTATCAAATCGTAATTGATCACTTCTTCAGTAACGCAATGCTCCACCTGAATACGGGTGTTCATCTCCATGAAGTAAAAATTACGGTGCTTGTCCACCAAGAATTCTATAGTGCCTACACTTTCGTAGTTGATAGCAGCCGCTGCTTTTTTAGCAGCCTCCCCCATCTTATAGCGTAATTCATCCGTCATAAAGGGAGAAGGAGATTCTTCCACTAACTTTTGATGACGTCTTTGTATAGAACAATCTCTTTCACTTAAATGACACACATTACCATACTGATCCCCCGCAACCTGAATTTCAATATGACGAGGTTCCTCCACAAATTTCTCCATGTAAATCCCGTCGTTCTTGAAAGAAGCCAAGGCCTCCGCTTTTGCTGTATCGTACGCTTTTTCCAACTCTGATTCTTCCCATACAATACGCATTCCTTTTCCCCCACCACCCGCAGTGGCTTTCAAAATAATCGGATAACCCATCTCACGCGCTAAACCTTTTGCCTCATCCACGCTTTGTAATAATCCTTCTCCGCCAGGTACAACGGGTACCCCAGCTTTGATCATGGTTTCTTTAGCGGTGATCTTATCCCCCATGGCATTGATCATTTCAGGGGTGGGGCCAATAAATTTAATACCATGCTCATTACAAATTCTAGCAAAGCGGGAATTCTCTGCTAAAAAACCATATCCTGGATGAACAGCATCTGCATTGGTGATTTCCACAGCAGACATGATATTGGCGATATTCAAATAGGAGTCACTACTCTGCGGTTTACCAATACAGACAGCTTCATCAGCAAATTTTACATGTAAACTATCGCGATCAGCAGTGGAATAAACGGCAACCGTTTTGATACCCATCTCTCGTGCCGTCCGTATCACACGCAAGGCAATCTCGCCTCTATTAGCAATGAGGATTTTTTTAAACATACTATTTAATTCGTTTTAATAAATCAGGCAGGCTCAACCAGGAATAGCGGCTGATCGTACTCAACAGGAGAAGCATCATCAACCAATACTTTCACCACACGACCTTTTATTTCGCTTTCGATTTCATTGAAGAGTTTCATGGCTTCAATGATACACACCACACTACCCGGCGTAATTTCTGTTCCAATGTCTACTAAATTGGGTTTGTCTGGGGAGGACTTACGATAGAAAGTACCAATCATGGGACTTTTGATGGTAATTAAATTATCCGCAGCTGCTGAAGGCTTTGGCTTTTCCGCAGGAGGTGCAGGGCTTGCTGCAGCTGCAACAGGGGCAGGAGGAGCTGACATGGGTGCTGATTGCATGGGTGCTACTGCACTTACAACCTGGGTTATCTTATCCTCTTTCTGCTTGACCGTAACCTTAAAGTCTTTTTGCTCAATGGTAACTTCTCCAATATTGGATTTGTTGACCATCTTGATCAACTCCTGAATCTGTTTAAAATCCATGTTTTTCAAGTTTAAATTGGTTTTGATGAACCCGGATTGGGGTGCTAAGGTAAGGACTGGGCAACCAGAAATGTGGTAATTTGACCTATTTTTTATCATTTTTTGGTCAAAAAAGGCCTAAAAAGGCAAAAAAAAGCCCGATTTCCTGAGAAACCGGGCAATACTTTAAGTAAGAGGATTAAGCCTCTTTTACACGTTCTACATAGTCTCCAGTCTTAGTATTGACACGGATCAGTTCACCCTCATTTACAAAAAGTGGAACATTGACCTTGGCGCCTGTTTCTACGGTGGCTGGCTTCAAGGTACGGGTAGCCGTATCTCCTTTTAAGCCAGGCTCTGTGTAAGTTACCAGCAACACAATTTTATCAGGCAGTTCTACAGACATCGGGGCCTCTGTTTCAGTGTTAAAAAGAACACTAACCTCCTGCCCTTCTTTTAAAAACTGAGGGGCATCCACTAATGCCTCCTGAACTGCTACCTGCTCAAATGTTTCATTATCCATGAAATTATAACCTGTATCGTCCTTATATAAATATTGATAGGCTTTCCGTTCTACACGTACAGGGAAAATTGTATCTCCGGAGTTCCAGGTCTTTTCGATAGTGCGGTTATTATCGATTCCTTTGAGCTTTGCCCATACCTTGGCCGCTGCGCGAGCAGTTTTGTTCTCTCCAAACTCCACTACTGAATAAAGACTGCCGTCTAACTTGATGATAAGCCCGCGGCTGATGTCTGCTGTATTTGCCATTACAAAATTTTTGAGGCCGCGAAGATACAACGTGACTCCCTGACCACAAAACTGCTACCTTTGCGGAAATTTTTTCACTATGAAAATCACCGTTGTAGGAGCAGGAGCTGTGGGTGCTACCTGCGCCGATAATATCGCCAGAAAAGAACTCTGCCAGGAACTGGTTTTGCTGGACATCAAAGAAGGAATTGCTGAGGGTAAGGCACAAGATATGATGCAAACAGCAACCTTGCTAGGCTTTGACACCCGTATCGTGGGTAGTACAAATGACTACGCAAAAACTGCAGGTAGTGATGTGGTGGTAATTACCTCCGGATTGCCTCGTAAGCCCGGTATGACTAGAGAAGAACTGATTGGTGTAAATGCTGGTATTGTAAAAGGTGTTTGTAAAAACGTACTGCAATACTCTCCCAATGCCATTATCATTATAGTAAGTAATCCTATGGACACGATGACGTATTTGGCGTTACAAGCTACAGGGCTACCCAAAAATCGAATTATTGGTATGGGTGGAACATTGGACAGTAGCCGTTTTAAATACCAACTCAGCCAACATTTGAACTGCAGTCCATCTGACCTCAACGCGGTGGTGGTAGGTGGACATGGTGACACCACTATGATTCCGTTGATAAGAATGGCCACTTGGAACAGCGTACCTGTTACTCAATTTTTAAATCAGGAGCAACAGGATAAAATTGTAAAAGACACGATGGTGGGCGGCGCTACCCTAACAGCGTTGATCGGAACCTCCGCTTGGTATGCACCGGGGGCTGCCGCTGCAGCACTAGTGGAGTCAATTGTCAGAGACGAAAAGAAACTCTTTACCTGCTGTGTTTCTTTGAATGGGGAATACAAACAAAATGATATTTGCCTTGGAGTTCCTGTTATTATCGGAAGGGATGGCTGGGAAAAGATCATTGACTTCCAACTCAACGAAACAGAACAAGCCGCTTTTGACAAGAGTGCAGCAGCAGTTCGCAGTATGAACGACGTACTGAAAACTCTTTAAGTAAAATTTCTTCTTAATACAAAAGCCCCACTGGGGCTTTTTTTATGGCTGTATCCTAAAACAGACCCTTTTTAATCGACCTTCAAAATCAAAGGGCGTAGTAGCCCGTGTAATATCCTTGATCACATAACTGCTCAAAGCCTCCGTGTCCAATTTGAAACCAGTGTAATTAGTGCTGAAAAATAAAACTCCATTTTCAGACAACAATCGCATACAAGAGCGGATAAGATTAACATGATCAACTTGTATATCCAAGACTTCATTCATTTTTTTACTATTACTGAAGGTAGGAGGATCCATCACAATTAAATCGTAGCTATGGGAAGGTATTGTACTTAACCACTGCTTTACATCTGCTCTTTCAAATTGATAAGACGGCCCTTCAAATCCGTTACTTAACATATTTCGTTTGGCCCAGTCGAGGTATGTGTTTGATAAATCGACGGTGGTCACCAAACTAGCACCGCCGGCTGCAGCGTACACCGAAAAAGATCCAGTATACGCAAACAGATTCAGCACACGTTTTTGCTTACTTTCTTCTCGTACTAATAATCTTGTATCTCTATGATCAAGGAATAAGCCAGTATCCAGATAATCGTCCAAGTTTACCCAAAACAACAACCCATTTTCCTCTACCGTAAAAAATCCGGCGCCCTCCTCTCCCTCTAACTTTTGATACTGTCCCTGTCGGCCCAGTTTACGTTGTCGGATTCTTCGATGAATATTTTCTAAAGGAACTTGCAAGACTTGGCTTATCATCTGCAGAGAAGCTGCTAGCCAAGAAGCGTGGTACTGTTCTTCCATCCCGTGCCTTCTTTTATATTCGGCCAAACATACATGACTGCCATATCTTTCTATACAGAATGGAAACTCTGGAAGATCATGATCATAAATTCGATATGCCGCTACCCCCTTTCGCCGAGCCAATTTACCTAAGTGCCGATTGACCTTTTCCAGCCGGTTGCGAAACATCTCCAATTTTGCCTCAAACACCACTTAATTTTTAACGAATTTAGCGTATTGTATGTACGCAATTGTAGATATTGAAACCACAGGCTCCTATGCTGCAGCAAATGGGATCACAGAAATTGCCATACATGTATTTGACGGCATTGAGGTAGTGGAGGTGTTTGAAACATTGGTGAACCCTTTACAACCCATTCCACCCTTCATTCAACAAATGACAGGGATTACCAACCAAATGGTAGCAACAGCGCCTCCTTTTACTACTATTGCGGAGCGCGTATACAATATTCTTCAAGGACAAATATTTGTTGCCCATAATGTACAATTTGATTATTCCTTTGTAAAAACACAACTCAAAGCTGCAGGGTTTGAACTAAACTGCTCAAAACTCTGCACCGTTCGCCTGAGTCGGCAAATCCTACCAGGCTATCCTTCCTACAGCTTGGGTAAATTATGTCGATCGCTCGGCATTTCATTGGAGAACAGACACCGTGCAGGTGGGGATACGGCCGCTACGGTTGCTCTTTTTAAAAAACTATTGCATGAGGACAGATCAAACCATATTGCTAAAAGTTTAAAAAGAAACTCAAAAGAGTGGATACTTCCCCCTCATGTTCCTCGATCAGATTTTGATCGACTCCCTACAAAACCAGGAGTCTATTATTTTCATGATAAAAAAGACAAAGTGGTTTATGTGGGAAAGGCCATCAATATCCGCTATCGTGTTAACAGCCATTTTAGCAATGATGCTCCCACCGCACAAAAACAAAAATTCATAAGACACGTCTACCGCATCACCCATCAGGAATGTGCCACTCCACTGATGGCCACCTTATTAGAATCGGCGGAGATCAAGCACCGATGGCCACGCTTCAATGCAGCGCAGAAAAAAAAGGAGGACGTATTCGGGTTGTTTGTTTTTGAAGACCAAGACGGTTATAAAAGAATTGCGCTGGATAAAATAAAGAAAAATGTTCCTTCGCTGCTACATTTTTACAACTTGGCAGAGGGACAGGCGATGATCCGTAAAATGGCAAAAGCACATCATTTATGCCTGCGACTATGTTTTATGCAACAGGCATCCGGAGCTTGTGCCGGTGAATATGCAACCACTTGTAAAGGAGCCTGTACAAAAAAAGAGAAAAGAGCCGTATATAATCAACGTGTGGAGGAAGCACTGCAGGATGTGACAGCACATGAAAACTTTCTAATAATAGACAAAGGCCGAAACAATAAGGAACAGTCTTGTATCCTGATTGAAAAGGGCAGCTTTTATGGGATGGGCTATATCCCCAATACAGCAGGCATGGACAACACTGCTGTATTGAAAAATTATCTGACACCCTATCGTAACAACAGTACCATTCAAAAAACAATTCGAATGTTTAAGGAAAGTTTTCCCGAAAAAATTAAACCGCTGGAACAAGCACTAGTCATTCCATTGAAAAGTTGATATTCGGGGCATTTGCTCAAAAACAGCTTGTGCCAACGCAGGGGGTATGGCTAATTTTCTTAGATGAAGGTCAATAAACGCTCCTTCAACTGTTAATCGAGCTGCTTCAATTTCTGGCGATTTCCAAATGGAGTGCTGAATAGTCCAACGGGAAAAATCTCGACGTGCCGTCACTAATTGCAAATCAATTGAAATCGAATCCCCCATCCTGATCTCTCTCCTGAAACGACACTCCTCCCTAAAAAGAATAGGCCCCATATTGAATTGATGATAAACGGACTCTGTGAGCCCCTTTTCATGCATAAAAGCAATGCGGCACAGCGCAGCCCAATCGTAGTAAACAGAGTGGCGCACATGAAAGTTAGCGTCAATATCAGCCCAACGCAGCTGAAGTGGAAATTTAAAATCCATGTTACAAAGGTAATTGCTTTATTCATGGCGCTAATTCAACAACCAGCCATTACCTTTGCCTACACATTTTTAAATATGAAAAAGTTACTTTTTGCGATACTGTTTTTTAGTGGTGCGGTATCCTTTGGGCAAACCAAAAAACCTTCCACTCCAGCTCCTGTTAAAAAAAATCCCCCCACAGTAGCAAAACCTGCTACTTCAAAGCCTGCAGGACCAATTTTGAAAAATGAAGTTGATTCAGTGAGTTATGCGTTGGGTATAAGTCTTGCAGCCTATTACCAATCACAAGGTGTATCAACATTGAACGGATCCCTTTTGGGAGCAGCCGTGAATGACCTCTTAAATGGTAGAACTCCCCTCCTTGATAATAACATTTCAAACACCCTTTTAAATACATATATGACCCGTTTACAAAGTGAAAAATCAAAGCAAAACAAAGAAGCTGGAGAAAAATATTTAGCGGAAAACAAAAAGAGAGCAGGTGTAATTACTACGGAGAGCGGACTTCAATATGAAATTATTAGCGCAGGTACTGGCGAAAGTCCTTCTGCAACGGATACCGTTACTTGTCATTACAGAGGCACTTTTATCGATGGAAGAGGATTCGATAATTCCTATGACCGTGGCCAGCCCATCAGTTTTCCCCTCAATGGTGTTATTAAAGGCTGGACAGAGGGTTTACAACTCATGAAAGTAGGTGCTAAATATAAATTCTACATCCCCTACCAACTTGGATATGGAGAATATGATTACATGTCCATACCAGGCGGATCTGCTCTATTATTTGAGGTGGAATTGATAGAAGTAAAAAGAAAAAGCTAGCCTCATCCGTTGGCTTGATCAATCGCTTCCTGCGCCCAGGCCATAGCTATTTCAAATTGTTGTGCGGGGCTCAAATTAGAATTATCTAATACGCGGGCATCTTCCGCTTGTCGAAGGGGACTCTCCGATCGGGTTGCATCGAGGTGATCGCGTTGCTCCAAGTTTTCCCGAACAAGGTCAGCAGTAATTGAAGGATTTGCGGCTTGCAACTCCTTAAGACGGCGTTGCACTCGAATGTCTTTATCTGCCGTCATGAATATTTTCAATTCTGCATGTGGGAAAACAACGGTTCCAATATCTCGTCCATCCATAACAATTCCTTTTTCCTTACCCAAGCGTTGTTGTTGCTGTACCGCAAATTGACGTACCCTTGCCAAGGCCGCCACTTCGCTTACTCGCGAAGCAACAGTCATTTCTCGAATCAAAGCTTCTACATTTTCTCCATTCAATAAAATATCACTGGCTCCCCTTGCAGGATTAAAAATAAATTGGAGTTGAATAGCCTCCAACGCTTTTTCAACAGCCACGGGGTCAGCAATATTTACTTGATTACGAATAAAGAAAAGAGTAATGGCACGATACATAGCGCCGCTGTCGACAAAAACATACCCCAGGGCACGAGCTAATGCTTTTGCCAATGTGCTTTTACCACAACTAGACCACCCATCGAGGGTAATGATGATCTTTTGAGCTGACATGGGCAATCAGGAGGCCTGCGTAGGCGCGGATGCTCTTTCCTTGAAGGTGAAGAATAATTTAGTTTGTTCCTCATCAGTATCTGCAATCAACACGTCGCCCTCTTTGACATTTAGATTAAGGATCTCCTCCGCCAGTGGATCTTCCAAATACTTCTGAATGGCCCGGTGCAAAGGCCTAGCACCAAACTGAACATCATACCCCTTGTCGGCTAAAAAGCTCTTAGCCTTCTCCGTCAGCTCCAAACTAAATCCAAGATTAGTCAATCGCTTCATCACTCCCTTCATCAGAATATCAATGATGTTGAAGATATTTTCACGTGTTAGACTGTTGAAAATAATTACGTCGTCAATACGGTTTAAAAATTCAGGAGAAAATGTTTTCTTGAGTGCTTTCTCAATAACGGCCTTGTTGGCTTCATCTTCTGATTCCATTTTAGCCGTGGTGGTAAACCCAACACCTGTTCCAAAATCTTTCAACTGTCTGACTCCAATATTAGAAGTCATAATGATCAAAGTATTCTTGAAATCAACCTTTCTTCCTAATCCATCCGTCAATAGACCATCATCCAATACTTGTAATAAAATATTGTAAATATCTGGATGTGCTTTTTCGATCTCATCCAATAGGATTACGCTATACGGTTTACGACGAACTCTTTCCGTCAGCTGACCCCCTTCTTCGTACCCCACATATCCTGGAGGAGCACCAATTAAACGACTGACAGTGAATTTTTCCATGTATTCACTCATATCTATTCGAATCAGCGAATCCTCTGAATCAAATAAATGGCGGGCTAAAGCGCGGGCCAATTCCGTTTTACCAACTCCGGTAGGACCCAGGAAAATAAAGGTTCCAATGGGTTTCTTGGGATCCTTAAGACCAACCCGGTTACGTTGAATCGCTTTCACCACTTTTTGAATGGCCTCATCCTGGCCAATGACCATGCCACGCATGTCATCCGCCATACGACGCAACTTCTCAGTTTCTGCCTGTACCATTCGCTTGACTGGTATACCTGTCATCATACTAATGACCTCAGCAATATCCTCCTCCCCAATAGGAAATCTCCGGTGTTTACTTTCCTCCTCCCATTCACCCTTTGCACGCTCTAATTCCTCCTGAAGCTTTTTTTCTGTATCACGAAGTGAAGCGGCCTCCTCAAACTTTTGACTCTTGACTACTTTATTTTTTTCAACTTTTACTTCCTCAATTTTCTGTTCCAACTCAGTAATGGATGGAGGTACATTGATATTTTTCAAATGTACCCTTGCACCTACTTCGTCCATCACATCGATGGCTTTATCAGGTAATAAACGATCCGTAATATAGCGGTCACTAAGCTTTACACATGCGTCAATGGCTTGCTGATCGTAGTTCACATTGTGATAGTCCTCGTATTTACTTTTGATATTGTTCAATATCTGAATGGTATCATCTACACTTGGCGGATCAATAATCACTTTCTGAAAACGACGATCAAGGGCGCCGTCCTTTTCAATATGCATACGATACTCATCTAAGGTAGAGGCACCAATGCATTGCAGCTCCCCTCTGGCTAGAGCAGGCTTAAAGATATTGCTGGCGTCCAGCGATCCGCTGGCACCACCCGCTCCAACTATTGTATGCAATTCATCAATGAAAAGAATCACATCGCGGTTCTTTTCCAGTTCGTTCATGATGGCTTTCATCCGCTCCTCGAATTGTCCACGGTATTTAGTTCCAGCCACTAAGGCAGCCAAGTCAAGCGAAATAACACGCTTGTCAAACAATACACGAGATACTTTACGTTGCACGATACGAAGCGCAAGGCCTTCTACGATAGCGGTTTTACCAACACCCGGTTCACCTATGAGAATGGGATTGTTTTTCTTACGACGAGAAAGTATTTGTGACACTCTCTCAATTTCTTTTTCTCTTCCCACAATAGGATCCAGTGTACCCATTTCGGCCATTCGTGTAATGTCTCTCCCAAAATTATCGAGCACCGGCGTTTTACTTTTGGCCGTACTGGTAGACTTGGGTGTAGATTTTAAGGACCCCGCTTTTTTCTCGTCTTCAAACTCTTCCTCATTTTCCTCTGGAAATTCTGCACGAGGCTCATTTGATTTTACAATACCCAGTTCTTGACGGAATAAATCGTAATCCACATCAAACTGGTTGAGTATTTGCGTGGCAATATTTTCCTTGTTTTTCAAAATGGAAAGCATCAAGTGTTCTGTTTCAACCGTGTTACTTTTTAATGCTTTTGCCTCAAGCACCGTCACACGAATTACTTTTTCTGCCTGCTTGGTGAGTGGCAATGAATTGATATTAGCTACATTCTTGCCAGTCTTATCTTTTACGGCTAACTCAATCTCCTTTCTAAGCTCATAGAGATCCACATTAAAGCTCTTAAGAATTCGCACTGCAGTGTTTTCACCCTCTCGAATCATTCCTAAGAGTAAGTGCTCAGTACCAATGAAATCATTACCCAAACGCAGCGCTTCCTCCCTACTGAAGGAGATGATTTCTTTGACCTGAGCTGAAAAATTATTATCCATTTTACAGAATATTACTGTTGTTACAATATTAACGAATAATTTCGGGAAGGGTATTTAGGCAGTTATAAACCCCTGTTAATAAACCACTCCCGGATACAAGTCTATGAGAATCAAAATTGATACCAAAGAACGTTTTAAAGTAATAACCATTCTTGAGCCCCTTTTGACTGCTAGGTTGGCAGCCGAGTTCATGGAAATTCTCCAAAAAGGGCATGAAGCTGACAGTTCAACGCCTGAAGCATTTACTCACCTGGTTGTAGTCATGTCTGAGGTACAAGAAATTGAAAGTGAAACAACTCAATCCTTAGCTGCTATTCAACAAGAATATTACGCGCATCAACATTCCTTTGTATACTGTGGTTTACAGCCCGCTGTAGAGGCCGCAATCAAACAAGCAGGTGTATACGACATGATGAATATCACCCCTACTGAAAGCGAGGCATGGGATATCTTGCAAATGGAAGAGATTGAACGAGAATTGTTGAACGATTCCGATGCTTAACTACAATTAGTTTGAACTTATGTTTTCCGTAACCATACTAGGCAATAATTCTGCAGTTCCCGCCTATGAGCGTTTCCCCACCAGCCAACTGGTTTCATGGAATGGTAATAAATTTCTAATAGACTGCGGGGAGGGAACGCAGATGCAGCTGATGCGATATAAAATTAGGTATAGCCGTATCTCCCATATATTTATTTCCCACTTACACGGCGATCACTACTTTGGTCTTATTGGACTTATTAACAGTTTTGGATTACTGAACAGACAACAGGATTTGCATATTTACGGCCCCTCACCACTGAGGGAAATTATTGAAATGCAACTCCATGTTGCCTCTACACGACTTCCTTTTGTATTACAGATTCATACAATTGATTCCCCGGGCACGCTGGTAGAGACAGATGAAATAAAAATCGCTTGCTTTCCAACTGACCACCGTATTGAATGCTTTGGTTTTTTATTTCAGGAAAAAGAACTACCTCGTAAATTAAGCTCGCAACGAAGTAAGCCCCGCTCCTATGCGTATTGCGCTGATACTCGCTACGACGAGCGAATACTGCCCTACGTGGAAGGAGCTGATTTACTATATCATGAGTCCACTTACTTGCACGATCAATTTGAAAAAGCAGAGCTTCGTTTTCATGCTACTGCCAAACAGGCCGCCACATTTGCAAAAAAGGCAAACGTAAAACGATTATTACTGGGACATTTTAGCAGCCAATACGAAAGCATACAAGCATTTGAGGAAGAAGCCAGAACCATTTTTAGCGCAAGCGAAAACGCCTTACAGGGTGTTACGTACCTGGTTTAGCAAGAATTTTATTCTTTCTTGGTGGGAGGAGCTTACTGGCCAAACGGGCAGGCGGAAGGTATTTTTACAGAGTCCTAACTCTGCCATCACTGCTTTTATTCCAGCGGGACTACCTTCAGCAAATAGTGCAGCAATCATTTCCAGATATTTATTGTGAAGCGGGCGTGCTTTTTCAAAATCACCTGCCAAACAATAACGAACCATATCAGAGAATTCTTTCGGGAAAGCATTCGCAACCACTGAAATCACGCCGCTGGCCCCGGTAGCGATCAAAGGCAATGTAACGGGATCATCTCCACTGATCACCATAAAATCAGCAGGCTTGTCTCTTAAGAGTTGTAAAATCAACTCCATATTTCCACTCGCCTCCTTGGTTGCAAATACGGATTTACATTCTCTTGCTATACGTAATTGTGTTGCCGCTGTTATTGACTGGCCGGTTCTTCCGGGAACATTATACATGATAACCGGAAGCGGTGTATGTTGGTCGATGAGTTTGTAATGCTGAAAAATTCCTTCTTGATTGGGCTTATTATAATAAGGACTCACCGAGAGTATCGCAGCGTATCCTGTGAGGTCAAAATGAGTTAAAGCATGTACTACTTCCTGCGTGTCATTACCTCCAATACCGGCTACCAGCGGAATTCGACCGGACGTGTATTCCTGCACAAATGAAAAAATCGCTTGTTTCTCTTCTCCATGAATTGTTGCACTTTCGCCGGTAGTACCCAGTACAACCAGATACTCTACTCCCCCCTGCATCCAAAAATCAAGACATTGCTGAAAATCCTTCCAATCAATGGCCCCCTCCTGGGTAAAAGGAGTTACTATAGCGATACCTGTCCCACTAAAAGTTTTTTGAAGATTCATAATCGGTGTTGGTAAAACAGGGTTAGTTATTCTTCCCAGAATCCCATTCTTCCGAATTTCTCTATCCGCTCTTGGACTCTTTTCTCTGCGGGAATTTCGCGTAAGGTTCGCAATACAGGAATAAGAAAATTTTTAAGTTGTTGGGCTGCCTGGTCATAATCCCAATGAGCGCCTCCGGCAGGTTCTGGTATAATGCCGTCAATCAAACCAAAATCTAGCATCCTATCCGCAGTTAACCGAAGCTGCTCGGCAGCGATTTCCTTTTTATCCCAACTTCTCCATAAAATCGATGAACAACTTTCCGGACTGATTACGGTGTACCAAGTATTTTCCATCATGTATACACGATCGCCAACACCAATACCCAAGGCACCTCCACTAGCGCCCTCTCCTATAATCACACAAATCACAGGGACCTTAAGCCGAATCATTTCATAGATATTGCGGGCAATGGCCTCTCCTTGTCCTCTTTCCTCTGCCTCCAACCCGGGGAAAGCACCCGGTGTATCGATTAATGTAACAATTGGTTTATTGAACTTCTCCGCTAATCTCATTAAGCGAAGCGCTTTTCGATAGCCCTCCGGATTAGCCATCCCAAAATTGCGGAGCTGTCTGGTTTTGGTGTTGATTCCCTTCTGTTGTCCGATGAACATCACCGTTTCGCCATCCAATGAGGCAAATCCCCCGACCATCGCTTTATCATCTTTTACATTGCGATCACCATACAACTCAATAAAATTGGTGGTCATCTTTTCAATGTACTTAAGCGTATAAGGTCTGTCTGGGTGACGACTCAATTGTACACGTTGCCAACTGCTCAAGTTCTTTGTTAATTCACTTCTTTTCTCAAGCACCTGCTGATTTAATTTTTCAATCACAGCCGTGTAGTCAACTTTCCCCTTTGCGGATTTTTGCTCCAGGTCGGTAATTTCTTCAATCAGTTCCTTGAGGGGCTGTTCGAAGTCAATAAACTGTCTGTTTTTATTTGTTGGCATAGCCTTAAACGTGAGGGCCGAAATTACAGATAAAGCGGGAATTGACCTCCTTCTGGACTGGACGCAGACAGGCTATTTAGGGGTAAAAATGATTTGGAACAGAAAAAGACCAACGCTATCTTTGCCCTCCCAAATTTGGGAAACGGATCGGTAGTTCAGTTGGTTAGAATGCCGCCCTGTCACGGCGGAGGTCGCGGGTTCGAGTCCCGTCCGGTCCGCAAAAACTGGACAACCCCGGTAGCAAAATACCGGGGTTTTTATTTTAAACCATGGGCACAATCCTGAAAGTTGGACTTATTGGGGCAGGCTATTTAGGCAAAATTCACCTGGCTAATTGGAAAGAAATTGAGCAAGTTGAATTAGTGGGCTTCTATGACCCTAATGCCGAAACAGCAGCAGCGGTGGCCCGTGAGCTTTCCATTCCTTCATTTGAAACAGGAGAAGCACTGATTGAAGCCTGTGAAGCCGTAGATATTACAGCTCCCACCAATCATCATTTAGAGTGGTGCGAAAAAGCGATTCGCAAAGGGAAACATGTATTCGTAGAGAAGCCCCTTGCTGCCTCTTTGGAAGAAGCCAGAAAAATTGTAGCACTGACCCGTGAATCAGGTGTCAAATTACAAGTGGGGCATGTAGAACGATTTAATCCCGCTTATCTGGCCGTAAAAGATCTTTCCTTACAACCTTTATTTATTGAAGTGCATCGCTTGGCACAATTCAACCCTAGAGGAACAGAAGTGAGTGTGATTCTAGATTTAATGATCCACGACATTGATATTATTCTAAGCCTGGTCAAAAGTGACATCAAGCAAATTTCCGCTAGCGGAGTTGCCGTACTAACAGACACGCCAGACATTGCTAACGCTCGTATAGAATTTCATAACGGTTGCGTAGCTAACTTAACCAGCAGTAGAATTTCGATGAAAAAAATGCGCAAAATCAGACTGTTCCAAAAAGATGCTTACATCGGAATTGACTTTTTGGATAAGAAAACTGAGGTAATCAAACTGAAAGGAGAACAAGAGGAAGAAAATACTTTTACGTTTGATATAGATACCCATGCAGGGGTAAAGACCATTTCAATTTCCAGCCCCGAGATCCCTGCTGTCAATGCTATTCAATCGGAACTGATTTCATTTAGAGATGCCGTATTGCAAAATTCACGAACCATGGTTTCTGAAACCGATGGTATGCTAGCGATGGATGTTGCCCATCAAATCATAGATAAAATCAATCAGCAGCTGGTTGGCCTTTAACCCTGTTTTTTTCTTGCAGCCACGCTGCTGCGATATGTAAATCAACCGGACGGGTAATTTTAATATTGGACTCCTCTCCCTCAATTAACTTGATAGTATGTCCTGCCCTCTCTACCACGGTAGCTTCGTCTGTGAAAGCGGTATCATAGGGAACTTGAAAAGCAGGAAGGATCCACTGGGAAAGAAAAACCTGTGGGGTTTGCACTAGCATTACCTGTACACGATTTAAAACACGATGCTGTCCTTGTTCAACAAAACGAATACTATCCCGCGAAGAAAGTACAGGGACAGCACTGCCCGCCACCAAGGTTTCATTGTAGCAAGATTGAATCAAATCAGTACTCACCAAACAGCGAACGGCATCATGAACAAAAACTACGGCCTCTTCCTTTACAGTAGCAAGTCCATTTTGAACAGAATGGAAGCGGGTCTCTCCACCCCCTACGATTTCGATTGGATGATCAAATTTACTGGTGATTATTGCGGTCCCTTCTTGAATATGGTTTTCCGGTAAAACAACCGTTAGTTTAATATCAGGAAATGCATTGATAAAGGTGCGTAAGGTATGTACGATCACTGGCTCACCTGCAATTTCTAAAAATTGCTTTGGTTGCGAGGTTCCCATTCGCACTCCTGTACCTCCGGCAACAATAACAGCATGCTTTTTCATGATATGCAAAGATAGGAGCGAACTTGCTGGACAATTTGTTGCGGTTGGATCTGCTGCATACAGGCATAATCACCTCTAAAACATGGTTTATTGCCAAATACAGAGCAAGGTCGACATGCTAAATCAGTTTGAACCACCTGATTCTGTGATTGCCCCCACCCCAGGAAACCGGCATATGGGTGTGTTGCCCCCCAGATAGACACGACAGGGGTATTGACTAATGAAGCAAGGTGCATATTGGCTGAGTCCATTGTAATCATTAGATCAAGACTTGAGATAAGCTGGAGTTCCTCGCCTAGTTCAAGTTGCCCAGCAACATTTTTGGCGGAAGGAAACGTTTGCTCCCAAATTGACAACTGTGCTGCTTCCTTTCCAGGTGCTCCAAAGAGAAATAATTGGCAAGGAATTGACTCAAGAAGGTTTGCGATCAATTGTTCTGCCAGCGGGATTGGAAGAGATTTTCCCACATGCTTTGCAAAAGGAGCAAACCCAATTTTTATAGGTGCTTGTTGGTCACGTTTTTTGAGAAGGAAATTAGAGTCGAGTTGAAGCGGGTAGCCAAGGGATCGAAATACCTGCGCATAGCGTTCAAACGTAGAAGTCAGCGGCTTAAGTACCTTTTGATTTTGTCGGGTCAACGCACGTTTTTCTTTTCTTCCTTTATCAAGGGAAACAACGCTTGATCCCTGCATTTTAAAAAAGAAGGCGAACAACTTAGAGCGCAAGACATTATGCAGATCAGCAACAGGAACAGCACCCGATATTTTATAAACCAACTTGAACAGCTTCCATAACCCCAGTATACCTCGATGAGATCCTTGTAGATCCGCCCCAATAAACTGTAACCTGTCAATGCCAGCAAAAAGTGGAGCAAAGTTTTGCTGGGTAACCATCAGTACCCTTAATGAAGTATGCTGTGACAATAAACTTCGTAATACAGGAACGGTCATGGCCACATCCCCCATAGATGAAAAACGAATCACCAGCATCGTGTTTGTGGCTGAAAAGCTCATGACTTTTGCTGATACAAAACTGGATTTAATGAAGCATCGTTGTACATCTTCATTTGTCTATACACTTTCATACGCACAAGGCCTGAACGGATAGCTTCTAAAAGCTGATCAATGGATAAAGATAAATCTATCCGCTGCTCTAACAAGACGGATAATTTTGCTTCACATCGCTGTTGGTGTGCCTGCGAGGCGTCTTTTCTGTTCACCTCACGCTCCATATGGTAAATCTTAAGCGCGAGTATAGAGAGGCGATCTATAGCCCATGCAGGACTTTCGGTATTGATTCGAACAGTTCCGGCCGTTTGATTAGCGCTAAATAGATTGAAGAGGTAATCATCGATTTGCTCTACCAAATCTGTTCTAAGTTGATTGGAGGTATCGATCTTGCGTTTTAGCGTCAACCCAATCACCGGATCAATTGCTGGATCTCTTACTAAATCCTCCAGATGCCACTGAACAGTATCCACCCAACATTTATGATACAGTAAAGACTCAATCGATTCAGCAGGAAAGGGATTAACTAAAGGGGCATCAACCTGGTCAATCAAATGGTAATCATCGATTACTTTCCTAAAAATTGTATTACAGACTTCTGCATTCATACCCTACTTACTTGGAAGAAGGCTTGTAGCGCTCATTCAAACCTTTAATTAGATCGGCCGTGATATTATTGACAGAATCCTTATAATAGAATAGCCCCTGCTCATAAGAAACAATATAAGTATAGCTATGCCTTTTGTTATAATCCTGCAAATACTCCTCAATCTTTGATTTTATTTCGTTTTGACGACGCATCACAAAATCACCATATTCGGCATCCAGCGCCTGTTTTCTGTTCTTCATTTGCTCCTCTAAATTTCTCAACTCTCTTCCCGCCGCTTCACTCTGCGTTTCATTCATCAATCCTGTGCTAGCTTGCTGCTGATAGTAGTTATAACGCTGCTGCGCATTACCAGCCATTTTCTGCATTTCCTGTTCCATGGATTGCTCTTTCTTAGCTAGTTCCTCTTTCAATTCCTTCACAAGGTCAAAATTGGCCTCAATTGAATCCATCTCAAAATAGGCCATGCTAAAAGCTCCGGGCCTGCTTGCCTGGGCAGACCGCACATTTCCACCTCCATTAAAATAACCGATTCCTAAAAAAAGCAAACCAGCTGTGAGCACTACATTCCAAACTATAAATCCTTTGTTCATTGAATTTTTTTTTGAAGTTAAGTATCTCCCTTTAAATTTTTCTGGAGAAACTATTTTTTTACAAAGCGTTTGCTGTTAAAAAAAAGGCCGCTTCAGAAGAAACGGCCTTAGTGTTTTACTTTTTACTCTTCCTCATCAAAGGCCATAGCCTCTCGGGTTGTCTGGAGCAATTCGTATTCCTCTTTGCTTCCAACAATCATGCGCTCAAACTCGCGCAAGCCCGTACCGGCTGGTATCGGATGACCCGTGATAACGTTTTCCTTGAGACCGAGCATTTCGTCTGTTTTACCGTTGATTGCGGCAGAAGAAAGCACTTTGGTTGTCTCCTGGAATGAGGCGGCTGAAATCCAGCTCTGTACGCCCAGAGAGGCTTTTGTAATACCCAACAATGTGGGCGAAGAGGTAGCAGGCTTCGCATCGCGATACTCTACCACTTTCTTGTCGGAGCGACGAAGAATAGAATTCTCCTCACGTAGCTCTCTCAAGTTTACAATCTGTCCAGCGCGAAGTTTAGTGCTGTCCCCTGGTTCAGTAACCACCTTTTTATCGAAGATGTAATCATTCTCCTCTACAAATTCAAACTTATCTACTAAGTCATCCTCCAGGAATCGTGTATCACCTGGATCTACAATATTCACCTTACGCATCATCTGGCGAACGATCACCTCGATGTGCTTATCATTGATCCTAACACCTTGAAGTCGATAAACTTCCTGGATTTCGTTTACCACATATTCCTGTACTGCAAATGGACCTTTAATAGATAAGATGTCGAACGGCGCAATCTGACCATCAGAAAGAGCTGTACCCGCTTTCACAAAGTCCCCATCCTGAGCCAGGATCTGACGCGTTAACGGCACGAGGTATTTCTTTTGTACGCCATCCTTTGCTTCAATGGTAATCTCACGGTTACCACGCTTTACAGCACCCATGATTACAACCCCATCGATTTCAGCAACTACAGCTGGGTTACCTGGATTACGCGCTTCGAACAACTCGGTAACACGTGGCAGACCTCCGGTGATATCACGAAGTTTACCAAGGATACGAGGAATCTTCACAATAACTTGTCCAGCTTTTACATCATCCCCTTCGTCAATGATAATATGACTTCCGGTAGGCAGGTTGTAAGACTTCTTGTCTTTACCCTCCACTAAAATGGAAGGGATCTTTGTCTTATCTCGAGTTTCGATTACCACTTTCTCACGGTGACCTGTTTGCTCATCCGCTTCTTCACGATAGGTTACTCCATCGATTACGTTTTCAAACTTGATCTTACCGTCGATCTCAGAAAGAATTACGTTATTGAATGGATCCCATGTGCAAATCACATCACCTTTAGCTACCTTCTGGCCATCCTTCACATTGAGGGTAGCACCATAAGGAATGTTATTGGTAATTAACAGACGATCTGCTTTAGCATCAACAATACGAACTTCACCGGTACGTCCAATTACAACTTGAGATTTGACTCCCTCGTTGTTTGCAATGGCAACGGTGCGAAGTCCGTCAAACTGAATTGTTCCGTCAAACTTGGCAGCTAAGGTTGATTCTACTGAAGCAGAACCAGCCACACCACCCACGTGGAAGGTACGTAAGGTCAACTGTGTACCAGGCTCACCGATAGATTGCGCAGCAATGATACCCACTGCATCACCCCTCTGTGCAGTAATTCCAGACGCCAGGTTTCTTCCATAACACTTCACACAAACACCACGCTTGCTTTCACAAGTCAGCACAGAGCGAATTTCTACAGTCTCTACGCCGGCATCTTCAATTTGCTTCGCTAACTGCTCAGTAATTTGCTCACCAGCTGCTACGATTAATTTTTCAGAAACTGGATTATACACATTATGTAAAGAAGTACGTCCTTCGATACGATCACTTAGCGGCTCAATGATATCCTCATTATCTTTCAAGGCGGTTGTAGCAATACCACGAAGTGTGCCACAGTCCTCCTCGGTAATCACCACATCTTGAGCTACGTCCACCAAACGACGAGTCAGATAACCGGCATCCGCTGTTTTAAGGGCCGTATCGGCAAGACCTTTACGAGCTCCGTGTGTTGAAATAAAGTAATCCAATACATTCAATCCTCCTTTAAAGTTGGAAAGAATTGGATTCTCAATGATCTCACTACCTGTCGATCCGGATTTACGTGGCTTGGCCATCAATCCGCGGATACCAGCCAGCTGTTTAATCTGCTGCTTAGAACCACGGGCTCCGGAATCCAACATCATGTATACCGAGTTGAAGCCTTGCTTATCGCTGCTCAACTCTTTAATCAACGTTTCAGTAATACGCGTATCAACTCGGCTCCAAATGTCTACAATCTGGTTATAACGTTCGTTATTGGTGATAAGTCCCATGTTGTAGCTCTCCCAAACTTCCTCCACCTCATTCTTGGCATTCTCCAACAATTCCTCTTTGACATCAGGGATAATCAAATCATTAATGTTGAATGATAAACCTCCTTTAAAGGCCGTGCGGAATCCAAGTTGTTTGATATCGTCAAGGAACTTGGCCGTTTTGGGCACATTGGTAATATTAATGATGTCTCCAATAATTTCACGGAGGTTCTTCTTAGTAAGTAATGCATTCACAAAGCCTACTTCAGCAGGAACATGTTGATTAAACAACACTCGTCCTACCGTTGTTTCGATCAGCTTCTTTTCTAATTGACCACTTTCGCTTCGAACAATGGCCTTAACCTTGATCCATGCATGCAAGTCAATCTTTCCTTCGTTGTAGGCAATAATTACCTCTTCGCTGGAGTAGAAAGACTTACCCTCCCCTTTCATTTTCTCTTTATCGGTGGTACGTTTTCCTTTCGTAATGTAGTACAGACCCAACACCATGTCCTGAGAAGGAAGCGTGATTGGCGTACCATTCTGTGGGTTAAGGATATTATGAGAAGCCAGCATCAACAACTGTGCTTCCAAAATAGCTGCATGACTCAACGGAACGTGTACCGCCATTTGGTCACCATCAAAGTCAGCGTTAAAAGCCGAGGTAACCAGCGGATGCAATTGAATAGCCTTTCCTTCAATTAATTTAGGTTGAAATGCTTGAATGGAAAGACGGTGAAGTGTAGGGGCACGATTCAACATAACAGGATGCCCTTTCAAAATATTCTCAAGGATATCCCAAATAACAGCTTCTTTTTTGTCAACCAGCTTTCTGGCAGACTTAACTGTTTTTACAATTCCTCTTTCAATTAATTTACGAATGATAAATGGCTTAAATAATTCAGCCGCCATATCTTTTGGAAGACCACACTCATGCAATTTCAATTCAGGTCCAACTACAATTACAGAACGACCTGAATAATCCACACGCTTACCCAAAAGATTCTGACGGAAACGACCTTGCTTTCCTTTTAGTACATCACTGAGTGATTTCAACGCACGTCCACCTTCAGCTTTAACGGCATTCGACTTACGGCTGTTGTCAAATAAGGAGTCAACCGCTTCCTGCAACATCCTTTTTTCATTACGAAGGATCACTTCAGGAGCTTTAATTTCCAACAAACGCTTTAGACGATTATTGCGGATAATTACACGACGATACAAATCATTTAAATCAGAGGAAGCAAATCGGCCTCCATCCAGGGGAACAAGCGGACGAAGTTCCGGTGGAATGACAGGAACATATTGCATCACCATCCATTCCGGACGGTTCGTGATTCGTTGATTAGCGTCACGGAAAGCCTCCACAACGCTTAGTCGCTTCAATGCATCAGCTTTTCGTTGCTGAGAAGTTTCATTCGCAGCTGCATTGCGTAAATCAAATGAGAGTTGATCTAAATCAATACGCGCTAATAAATCGTGTACTGCCTCTGCACCCATCTTAGCAATGAACTTTTGAGGATCATCATCAGGAAGGTACTGGTTCTCCTTAGGAAGTGTTTCCAGAATGTCCAAGTATTCCTCCTCCGTAAGAAGATCAGCAACACGCTGGCCTTTTTCCTCACGGATACCTGGCTGAATAACTACGTAACGCTCATAGTAAACGATTGACTCTAATTTCTTAGAGCTCGTTCCTAATAGATATCCGATTTTGTTGGGGAGCGATTTGAAGTACCAAATATGAACAACAGGAACTACCAATTTGATATGTCCCATTCTTTCACGACGTACTTTTTTCTCTGTAACCTCTACCCCGCAACGGTCACAAACGATACCCTTGTAACGGATACGCTTATATTTTCCGCAGGCACACTCATAATCCTTTACAGGACCAAAGATGCGCTCACAGAAAAGACCATCACGTTCAGGTTTGTACGTACGGTAGTTAATAGTTTCCGGCTTTAGAATTTCCCCAAAGCTTCTCTCCAGAATATTATCTGGTGAAGCAAGACCAATAGTGATCTTGGAGAAGGCGGATTTCGGACGGTTTTCTTTTTTTATAGCCATGATCAATAGATCGATTAAGTAGTTATCAAATGATGGTTAAGGATCAATCAAACTGCAAGTCAAGTCCAAGACCTCTTAATTCATGCACTAATACATTGAAGGATTCAGGAACTCCGGCGCGGGGAACATTGTCTCCTTTAACCAACGCTTCGTAAGTCTTTGCCCTTCCAATGATATCGTCACTCTTGATGGTGAGCAATTCCTGAAGAATATTGGATGCACCATACGCTTCCAATGCCCAGACCTCCATCTCTCCAAAACGCTGACCTCCGAACTGTGCTTTACCACCCAGAGGTTGTTGCGTAATAAGGCTGTAAGGCCCGATAGAACGAGCGTGCATCTTGTCATCAACCATGTGATGCAACTTGATCATGTAGATGATACCAACAGTTGCTTTCTGGTCAAAACGTTCTCCCGTTTCACCATCATAGAGGTAAGTATGTCCAAACATCGGAATACCTGCTTGCTGACAGTAAGATCCAATTTCTTCCACGGTAGCACCATCAAAGATGGGTGTAGCGAATTTAAGTCCC
>BJGL01000016.1 GCA_014190475.1 Bacteroidota bacterium | reverse complement strand
CCAGTGCCACATTCAAGCGTCCTCGTTCTTTTATAGATAGTACACAATACAGACCCACCTATGAAACAAGAGATGAAGTGAGCGGTGCACAACAAGTTCGTGGAGCCATCCTAGGGGCCACTTATGATGCGTCTCATCCACTTGCATTTGGCTATTCCTTACCTGTTGTGTCCCTGTTCAAGGCCAATCGAATATTCCTAGAAAAAAGCAAGAATCCTTATGCCACACCATTTGTTTATGGAAAACAGCCCTTACAAAGTGGCTGGATGAGTAAGGAAAATAAAGATGCGGTGGCCGGAACAGCTGCTGTTACAGTTAGCCAATTGGGAAATGGTCGGGTTATCAACATTGCAGATAATCCTAACTTCCGTGCCTATTGGTTAGGGGGAGCAAAATTATTTCTCAATGCTATCTTTTTTGGCTCCATTATTGATCCGTCCAGCGCACGTGTGGGCAACTCTGAATAAGTTTTTTGGACGAACCCTTGCGGATCCATTGAATTCAGAGTAATTTAGTTGTTCAATCAATTTAGTAACCATAAAACGAGCACTATGATTAAAATGCAAGTAATCGGGAATTTGGGTAAAGATTGTGTGGTAAACACGGTCAATGGTAAAAATGTCATCAACTTCACTGTAGCCCACACAGAAAGGTACCGGGACAGCCAAGGAAACCAACAGGAGAAAACAACCTGGGTGGACTGCGCTTACTGGACTGATCGTACTGGTATTTCACAATACCTGGTCAAAGGCAAACAAGTTTATGTAGAGGGACAGCCAGAGGCAAGATCTTTTCAACGCAATGATGGCACACCTGGTGCCTCTCTTTCTCTACGGGTAAGAGATGTACAGTTGCTGGGTGGAAGAGGCGAGGCTGGATCCGCTGGCGGTTATGCTGCTACTGGTCAATCCGCTGCCTCACTTTCTGGAGCTCCGGATAACACCGATGAGCCAGATGATCTTCCTTTCTAAGCTTAATGCTCATTGTAATCGATTCCAGTGCCCCGGTCTTGTGCCGGGGCTTTTTTTTGTTTCTTTGCGTATGTCAGTTTTAAAATTTCCCTACGCACACTTGCATCAGTTTGCCATTTCTATTTTTAAAAAAATGAATTGTTCGGATGCGCACGCTGAATTAGCGGCTGATGCATTATTAGCGGCTGATCTCAGAGGAATTGATTCACATGGTATTGCTCGTTTAAGCGGCTATGTTCGTTTATGGGAAGTGCAACGTGTCAATGCAACACCGGCAATGAAGGTTTTGCATGAAACACCTTCTACTGCCGTATTGGATGGTGATCAGGGATTAGGATTGGTGGTTGCGCAAGAGGCTATGCGGATTGCCATTGACAAAGCAGAAAAAGTAGGAACGGGTTGGGTTAGTGTTCAAAATAGTAATCACTTTGGAATAGCGGGTTATCATGCCATGCTTGCATTGGAGCATAATATGATTGGTATAGCAATGACCAATGCTAGTCCGCTGGTTGCCCCTACTTTCTCTATAGATAAAATGCTAGGTACAAATCCCATTGCGGTGGCCGCACCTGCAGGAAATCAACCTCCATTTGTTGCAGACTTGGCTACTACTACCGCTGCCAATGGTAAGTTAGAAATACTGCAACGAAAAAATGAGGAAACGCCAGCGGGATGGGTACAGGATCAATCGGGCAATCCCTCTACGGATGCACATATATTAAAAAAAGGAGGTGCTTTACTTCCGCTAGGTAGCGATCGTGACCATGGATCCCATAAGGGCTATGCATTGGGGGCAATGGTTGATTTATTTTCTGCCTTGTTAAGTGGAGCCAACTATGCACCATGGGTTCCTCCATTTCCAGCCTATGTCCCTATGCCCACTCAACAACCAGGTAAAGGAATTGGTCATTTTTTAGGAGCTATGCGTATTGATGCATTCCGCCCTGCCGATGCATTCAAAAAGGATATGGATCATTGGATTGAAGGATTTAGGAATGCAACTCCTGTGGAAGGGCAATCGCAGGTGTTGGTTCCTGGCGATCCTGAGCGATTGGCGGAGAAACAAAGAAAGCAAGAGGGAATACCTCTTCATGATATTGTGGTAAAAGATCTTCAAGCGTTGGGAGAGCGATTTGACCTACCGTTTGAATAAAGTCCTTTCTTACCTTCGTGCCGCTTGCCAGCCTACTATTTAATTGATTTTTATTTATGAAAGTGATGAAATTTGGCGGCACCAGTGTGGGCCGTCCCGAAAGAATGAAGCAAGTGGCTGCGCTGGTTACACAGCAAGACGAACCTGTACTTGTTGTACTATCTGCACTAGCAGGTACAACCAATTCATTGGTGGAGATCGGTAATTTTTTAGCAGCGGGAAAAAAACAAGATGCTGCGCAAGTAATTGATCAATTAGAAAAACATTATCGTTCTTTTGTGGAGCAACTGGTAGCTGGAAGTGAAGCCAGGCTAGAAGCTTCCCAAATAGTCGAGGAGCATTTTGGTTTTTTGCGAATCATTCAGCGTATTTCTTTTAGTGAGGCACTCCGTCGAGATATTTTAGCACAGGGCGAACTGCTCTCTACCAAACTTTTTGGTGTTTATTGTAGTGAGAACAAGTTGAGTCATGCGTTACTTCCTGCGTTAGATTTTATGATTCTGGACGAACAAGATGAGCCTGCAGTATCTGTAATCAGCACGCGACTGAAAGCAATGGTGCAAGATCATGCAGATAAAAAATTATTGATTACACAAGGATATATCTGTCGAAACAGTCGTGGGGAAGTGGATAATTTGAAAAGGGGAGGAAGTGATTACACAGCATCCTTGGTGGCTGCGGCAATCGGAGCCTCGGTCTGTGAAATATGGACAGATATAGACGGCATGCACAATAATGATCCACGTGTAGTAGGAAAAACTTTTCCAATCGAGCAGTTAAGTTTTGATGAAGCAGCTGAGCTTGCTTACTTCGGTGCAAAAATTCTTCACCCCGCTTCTATCTGGCCGGCTCAACAGTATCAGGTTCCGGTTCGTCTGCTAAATACCATGGAGCCCACCGCTAAGGGTACCTTAATTAGTTCTACTCCGGCGGCCGCAGGTGTAAAAGCAGTAGCGGCAAAAGATAATATCATAGCAATCCGTATTAAGAGCAGCCGTATGTTGCTAGCCTATGGATTTTTAAGAAAGATATTTGAGGTGTTTGAGAAGTATCGGACTCCGATTGATATGATCACTACGTCTGAGGTAGCTGTTTCTTTAACAATCGATACGGATCAGCATCTTCATGCAATTATGGAGGAGTTGTCCTCATTCGGGCACGTAGAGGTAGATCGAGAGCAAACCATTGTTTCATTGGTAGGGTTTGAAATTGCAACTACCCCGGCGATACTTTCCAACCTGGCCTTAGCGGTAAAAGATATTCCTGTTCGAATGATCAGCTATGGGGGTAGCCCGCATAACATTAGTCTGTTAGTACCGGCAACCGCAAAAACAAAGTTGCTGCAACAGCTGAATAAGGAAATATTTGGACTTAGCTGATTAGATTATCAACAAAGCATCTCCGTAACTAAAGAAGCGATACTTGTCCTTAATTGCTTTTTTGTAGGCCTCCATGGTCAATTCATATCCCGCAAAAGCACAGGTCATAATTAACAAGCTGGTCTTGGGAAGATGGAAGTTAGTCACTAATGCATCCGCAATATTAAAGTCATAAGGAGGGTGAATGAACATATTGGTCCAACCTTCAGATGGCTTTAAAAATTTCTGTGCAGTGAACGAAGACTCCATAGCGCGCATGGTAGTGGTGCCAATAGAACAAACACGGTGGCCGTACTCTTTAGCACGGTTTACAATCTTACAGGCTGTATCGTCAATACGGTAATATTCCGCATCCATTTTATGTTTACTCAAGTCCTCCACTTCAATCGGGCGGAATGTGCCCAGGCCTGTGTGGAGTGTAACTTCTGCAAAGCGAATTCCTTTAATCTCTAATCGTTTGATCAACTCACGGCTGAAGTGCAAACCGGCTGTGGGCGCCGCAACTGCTCCTTCATGCTTAGCATAAACAGTTTGATAACGCTCTTTATCTTCCTCGTCTGGTTTACGTTTTATGTATTTGGGTAGGGGAGTCTCTCCTAATTTTTCTAGTTGCGCTCTGAAGCTGGCCTCATCACCCTCCCATAAAAAACGAATAGTTCTTCCACGGCTAGTGGTATTATCAATTACTTCAGCAACCAGGTCCTCGTCATCGCCAAAATAAAGTTTATTGCCCACTCTTATTTTACGAGCGGGATCTACGATCACATCCCAAAGACGATTGGGTCTGTTCAACTCTCTGAGCAGGAACACCTCGATTTTAGCTCCCGTTTTTTCTTTTCTCCCGTACATACGTGCAGGGAAAACTTTGGTGTTATTTACTACAAAACAATCCTTGTCATCAAAATAATCCATGATGTCACGGAAGTGTTTGTTTTCAATCACACCGGTATGACGGTGAACCACCATCAGGCGGGAATCCTCTCTTTTTTTGGCAGGGGTCTGCGCAATAAGATTAAGAGGCAAATCAAAACGGAATTGCGAAAGCTTCATGCGTTAGTATTTTCTACCAATTCTGCGAACGCATTCCGGACGGAAGGCAATGATCCTAGAGATTCCTCTCCGGCCTTACGGCGCCGGGTTTGGTTGGCAGGACTGCTTTTAATAGGTGTGCAAAGTTAATAAATCGAGGAGCCGTTTCCAAGTTTATTTCAAACTGTAAGTGCAGTGAACAGTGAATCAAAACTTTAGGTGACGAACTGTTAATCCGTCGTTGATCAATTGTTTGAGCGAATCGATCCCAATTCGAAGATGATCTTCCACATATTTCCGGGTAACCTCTTTATCGCTTTCCTCCGTTTTAACGCCTTCAGGTATCATGGGTTGATCACTCACTAAAAGAAGGGCTCCCGTAGGAATTTTATTAAAAAAGCCTACGGTAAAAATGGTGGCGGTCTCCATATCAATGGCGTAGGCTCTGATTTTCTGTAAATAGTCTTTGAATTCTTCATCGTGTTCCCAAACGCGTCGGTTGGTGGTATAAACAGTGCCCGTCCAATAGTCCACCTCATAGTCACGTATGGTAGTAGAAACTGCTTTTTGCAGGGCGAAAGCAGGTAGTGCAGGCACTTCGGTAGGAAAATAGTCGTTGGAAGTTCCCTCTCCCCGAATAGCAGCTATGGGAAGAATTAAATCTCCCAGCTTATTACGTTTTTTCAATCCACCACATTTTCCCAAAAAAAGTACGGCCTTGGGTTCTACAGCTATCAATAAATCCATGATTGTAGCGGCCGTGGGGCTGCCCATTCCAAAATTGATGATACTAATATCGTTGGCGGTTGCGCATTGCATAGGCTTGCCAATCCCCTTTACTTCTACTTGATTCCACTGGGCAAACAGCGTTACATAATGACTAAAATTGGTGAGCAAAATATACTTACCAAAGCTTTCCAAGTTTTCTCCTGTGTAGCGGGGAAGCCAGTTCTGAACAATCTCCTCTTTTGTCTTCATGCCATAAAGTTAACCAATTAACTTCGATGCATGATTGAGTTAGCCTATCCCCATATGGAAATACGTGAGCGTCAACAGGGTAGTGTAGCGCAATTGTTTGATCCTTTTCGAAAACGTTGGGTACAGCGGACACCAGAGGAATGGGTGCGTCAGCAGGTACTTCAACTGTTGGTTCAAACGCATCAATACCCGACCTCACTTATTGCAGTAGAGAAAAGTATTCAAGTTGGCTTAGTAAACAAGCGATTTGATGTTCTGATTTACGATCCCACTCATACCCCCTGGATGCTTATTGAATGCAAAGCGCCAACCGTCAAATTAGATGATGCTGTGTTGGAGCAAGTGGTGCAGTACAATATAGGAGTTCCAGTTTCTTACCTGCTTATTATCAATGGCCCCTATTGTCAGGGTTGGCATCGAAAAGAGGGGCAACTGTTTACATTAAATAAAATACCAGATTTTCCTGTGTAAGCCACTTGTAGCTAGGAAGGTTTGCCGATTAGATTATCGGTCAAATCATTCCTATGAAAAATATACTTTTTTTATTACCGGCTATTTGCTTACTGCTCAGCTGTCGAAAGTCAGATTCATCGTCAATGACCTTACGTGATGGATATGAGAAACCAGGCATTGACTCTGTTTATTTGGAAATTCAAAATTCAATAGTAAAGAAAGGAAGTTTTGAATGGGCTTCGTTATCTCCTTCACTGCTTTGGGCTGCTATTCAAAAAAGCAATGGGGTAGTAGCAGTGGGATACCAAACCGCCGGCAATTCGTTTCGAGAAAATCAATTACATCTTATTGATATTGGAGAAGGGAACTGGTTGCGCACCAAACAGTATTTAATAAATGAAATAGTACAAATTGAGCAAGCGCTTAGCCCCTCGCTCCAACAGGAAGACCTCGTTCCCTGGGAGGAAGCTATTCTACCCGTATTTAATATTGTTATTAAAAATCCTCGCTCATTAACTTATCTATTGAGTTCTCCATTGGTGCGTTATGTAGAGCCAATGGGATACGACCAATTTTTATTTTCTGCAGCGCAGGAAAGATCTAGTGGTTGTAATCCTAATCTCCCTACTCGAGGTTTAATGGCCGGTGTGCATTATGGTGTAGTTGCCCCCAATGCCAAAGCCTCATGGAATTATCCAGCGCATGGTATCCTGGATGCCTGGCGATACGTTTCAGGAAAAGGAATTAAGGTTTTTTTAATTGACACAGGAATCGGGTATGGGCAGGAAAGCCTTGGAGCAAATTTTAATCAGGGGTTTTCTGGTGCAAGAACTTTAGAGCGATTGGTAACACTGCCTCGCCAACGATTTTTAGGGATTATCAATGTGGGGCCCCCTGAAACGCCTGAGGACAGATGTGGACATGGTACAGCCATGGCAGGAGTATTGGCTGCACCTCGTGGCACATCGGGGAATATGGTGGGGATTGCATACAATACCGATCTTGTTACCTGTAGGGCAGCAGCAGATGTGTTCATTGATGAAGCCCGTGAAGTGAAGGGTGTCAGTGATGCATTTACTATGGCTGCACGTCGTGCGGATGTAAAGGTTATTAGTATGAGTATGGGACGAATTACAGTGAGTTCCCAAATCAGAGATGCCATCCAATATGCGCATGCTAAAGGGAAGCTGATATTTTGTGCGGCAGGAACTTCATTTTCATTTACCGCTAATTGGGCGGGTGTTATTTTCCCAGCAACACTTCCCGAAGTACAAGCAGTGACAGGGGTGAAACAATTCACAAACTTTGAAGCTTGTTCACATTGCCATTCAGGTCCGGAAGTGGATTTTGTGGTAGAAATGGAAAGAGCTGGAGATGCTACTTTCCCCCTAACTGTTTCAGATCGCGGTAACGAGCCTTCAACGATCGGAGGGTCATCTGTTGCAACCGCTTCTATGGCGGCCATGACAGCATTAGTGTGGAGCCGATTTCCTTCTTATACCCGGGATCAGATTTTAACATTGCTGGAGCGCTATAGTACGTATTATCCGCAACGGGATTCAAGATGGGGGTGGGGCAAATTTCAGCCGGTGCTGGCTGTTGACTGAAAGGGGGGTACCACTCTTTCAAATAAAAAAAGCTGTCCGAGTTGGACAGCTTTTCATGTTGTAGTAGGAAAGCTTTATGGGAATATTCCCAATTCTGCATAGATGGTTGCAACCTTATTAATTGCAACTACATAGGCTGCCGTCCGCATGTCTGGTATTGCGGGGTTTTCTCTCCATGCATTCATGATTTCATGCGTAGCATTGATCATCGTTTCCTCTAATCCACTATAAACAAGATCAACTTCATCAGGACCATGCATGATCAATTTTCTGGCATGGTCATTTGACTTTTTGCCTGTTAGCTCTTCAAGTTGATTTAAAATGCTGCTATTAACATTTTCCGTAAAGCGCTTTTCCATTCTACCATATCGAACATGGCTTAGATTTTTTAGCCACTCGAAATAGGAAACAGTTACACCGCCTGCATTTAAATACATATCAGGGATAACAATGGTTCCTTTTTTTGCAAAGTGATCATCTGCTTCTGGAGTTAGTGGTCCGTTGGCGCCTTCTCCAATAATCTTTGCCTTAATGCGAGGTGCATTTTCGCCATTAATAACATTCTCCAGTGCGGCTGGAATCAATATATCGCAATCTAATTCTAGTGCCTCTGTTGATTTTTTAATGTTAGTTGCCCCTGGGTAATCTAAAATAGAACCCGTCTTTTTCCGATGTTGAAACACGGCTTCAACATCCAAGCCCTTTTCATCAACAATGGCGCCTTCATACTCTGCCAAAGCAATTACTTTAGCACCTGCCTTTTGGAAAAAATGAGCTGCCCAGTATCCCACATTCCCAAGACCCTGTACAACAACCCTTTTATTTTCGATACCAATTGGTAAACCCAATTTGTTCATGATATCGGGAATGTTGCATACTTCTCGGGTACCATAGAAAACACCAAGCCCGGTTGCCTCTCTCCTTCCACGAACTCCACCTTGCGTTATCGGTTTTCCCGTAACACAACCCGCTGCATCCACTTCGCCAGGACGCATGGAAACATAGGTGTCAAGTATCCAGGACATTTCCCGTTCTCCCGTTCCATAATCTGGTGCAGGTACGTCCGTGCCCGGACCAATAAAATTTTTCTTGATCAACTCTGAAGTATATCGACGGGTAATCCTTTCGAGTTCTCCAGCAGAGTATTTTTTGGGATCAATTTTAATTCCCCCTTTACCGCCCCCAAAGGGTACATTAACGATGGTGCATTTATAGGTCATCAACGCAGCCAGGGCCATCACTTCATCCTGATTTACTTCTGCTGCAAATCGAATGCCTCCCTTGCAGGGTGTTTTGTGGTGAGAGTGCTGCACGCGGTATGCTTCGATAACTTCAATTTCGCCATTATCTCTTTTGATAGGAAACCGGAGCTGAAGCACCGAATTACATTGTCTGATTTGATTGAGTAATCCGGAATCCCATTTTGTAAATCGGGCTGCCTTATCGAAACTTCTTTCTACGGCTCCGAAAAAACTGTAATGCTTGTCCGACATAAATTGTTTTTTTGGTTGAGCAATCGTTATAGTTGGCTTAATTTTCCTTCTCCATTTTTGCAATCTTTCTATCCAGTCGAACCAAATAGAGAATTAATCCAGTCAGAATTGCCAGGATTACGGCAATCACAACATAAATACGGCCATCACTTCGCATCAGCTCGGCCATCTCAGTTTTTGGGGTTTGACTTAATAGTGGTTGCGAAAAGAAAAAGAATATGGCAATGGTTAGTAGTACTAATTTCTTCATGATTCAAATTTTTTATCCTCCAACTTTTGTAAGCGGATTTTGAGTTGAGTAATCCAAACGCCCAGCAATGTCCATCCCAATACGGCTGGGTAAAAAACTATCCGCATACTTGAACTGATATCATTTTTTACATCTAATGCAGGATTGCCTTCATTACCCGGATGTAAGCTAGGTAAGATTCGGGGTAATATCCATATGGCTGGGAACAGTAGTACAAATGCAAAAATGTTGTAAACGGCACTAATCCTTGCTCTTTTATCAATGTCATTGATAGAATCTCTGAGTACCATGTAGGCGGCATATACCAGTAATGCCACTGCAGCACCGATCAATTTAGGGTCTCTGGCAATGGTGCTGAAGGAGTCGATTAATGGAATATTGGGATCTGCCCAAGTAAAGGAGGCCCAAATAGCTCCTGTTCCATATCCCAATAATCCAAAGAGAATTCCGGTACCGGCATATAAACGTGAACTGCGATCAAATTTTGGTTGAAGAGTTCTGAGATAACGGACCGCATGCACAACGGAAATTGTAAAGAGTATCATCATAGCAAACCACATGCAAACATGGAAATACAAATTGCGAATGGTTTCCTGTAACAAGGGGAGACGGGGCACTGGTCCCAACATGCCTGCTATAAAAGTGTAGGCAAGCAAGCAGACCGACAATATCTTCCACCAGTGCTTCTTCATGAATTTCCTTTGCAAAATTAGGGAGATGGGATCAAAAGGGCAGCGTTACAATCCTAGTCTTTCCACAAAAAAGGGAACAGGATCACAGCCAGTAGGATAACGAGTGCATCCAGTGCCAATAACAATAGGATAGTAGGTGTGGGGATATTCAATAAAGGTGAAAATGCAGTCGATGATAAACGCATCAGTAGAATGACTTGTGGTATTATTACGGGAAAGCCCAGTATTGCCATTACAGCGGCATTTTGCTGCGCACGGGCAGCAATGGCAGCCAAAAAGCCAAACACTAAACTCAAGCTAAACCCTCCTAAAAAAACCATTCCAATAAAAGCCCCCATCTTGTCAATAGGGTTCCCCATTAGTAATAAGAAAAAGAAAAGACTGATTGCACTCATCACCATCATCAGGATTCCGTTGTACAATAGTTTTGCCAGTATAAAACTGGTAGGGTGGTTGAGGGTGTAGTAATAAAGCATTCTTCCTTTACTCTCTTGCAGAAAGGCTTTAGCGACGGCATTGATACAAATAAATAGTTGCGTTATCCAAAATAATCCATTCCAAACGTTGGCTTCGGGCGATTCGAGTGCCATAAAAAGAAGAAAAAGCGTGGAGGCTCCATATAACAGTAAGCCATAGAAGCTGTACTGCTGCCGAAGTTCCAGCAAGAAATCTTTTTTTATGAGTGAAAAAATCTTACCCATACGTTAGGACTGTTGGTAGCACTTGCGGCAACGGGGTTCATAGGAGTCGGTTGCGCCGAGCATCACCTGCTCCTCATTGGCAACTTTCCGATAGGAATAATTGGCGATTCCTCCACACTGTTGGCAGATGGCATGTAGTTTAGTTACATAATCTGCTTTTGCCAAAATTTGGGGCATAGGTCCAAAGGGCTTACCCAAATAATCCATATCTAAACCTGCCACAATCACGCGAATTCCCCGAAATGCTAATAGGTCACAACAATCTGCAATTTCCGCATCAAAAAATTGTGCTTCGTCTATCCCCACCACTTCGGCATCCTCAATTTTATCAAAAATTTCTTTTGCAACACCAATTGGGATTGAGTCAAAAAAGTTAGTGTCGTGTGACACAATCTTTTCCTCCGCGTATCGGTTATCAATTAGCGGTTTGAAAACAACAATACGCTGGTTGGCAATGCGAACACGTTTCAGGCGTCTGATCAACTCCTCGGTCTTGCCGCTAAACATCGATCCGCAGATTACTTCAATGCTGCCTCTTCTTTCACCGCTGTTATTGGGTTCTATAAACATCTTCCGTGCTGGTTTATTTTGAAAGGTAGGGTGACTTTATTCGAATGTCCATTTTTTTCTGATAAAATCAAGAATTGTTTCAGTGGCGCCTTGTTTTGCATGTACATATTGGTACGCGGCCGATCCCATGCTAGCTAGTTTAGGTGTATCGGAAAGCAGTGATGCCAGGTGAAGTCCTAATGTATAGCCCGGATCTACTTCTTTTGTTAGTGCAATGGCACCGCCTTGTTCCAATAGTTCAATCGCTTCTAAAAAGCGTTGATGATGTGGTCCAAAGAAAACCGGTTTGCCAAATACAGCGGCCTCTAAAATATTATGAATACCAGGTAATTTAAATCCGCCCCCTACATAGGCAAAGGTTGCGTAATGATATAGTTTGGAGAGAAGTCCAATCGAATCTATAATCAAAACGTTTGCATGTGGATCCGGCGAATGTAAGTAAGCGGAATATAGTTGAGATTGAGTGAAAAGCACGCGTAGCTCATTCAAATGAGTATTGCTCACTTCGTGGGGGGCAATAATCACTTTGAGCTGTGAATTGCCAGGATTTTGCAACGCACGTGCAATCACCTTTTCATCGCCTGGCCAAGTGCTGCCGGCTACCAGTAATGGGTTACTGGCTTTAAACTGCTCAATGCCCTCCACTGGTGCGTGAGTAACTGCTATTTCAACCACACGATCAAACCGCGTATCTCCTGAAACTGAACTGATCGATCCAAGTCCAATGTTTTTAAGTAGTTCCAAGGATTGCTTATCCTGAACAAACAAATGGTCAAAGCGGGCAGCCATTTTTCGAGAGATGCCTCCATACCAGCGAAAAAAAGACATCTCTTTTCTGAATATAGCCGAAACAAGAAGAAGCGGGATTTTTCGATAGCTTATCTTCTTCAAGTAAAAAAACCAAAATTCATATTTGACAAATAAAACAAGTTCAGGGTGGGCAATATCTAAAAATTGCTTTGCTGTTTTAGGCCCATCCAACGGCAAATAAAATATCCAGTCAGCTCCGGCATAGTTCTTTCTTATTTCATAGCCTGAGGGCGAAAAGAAAGTGAGTAGTAATTTGTGGTTGGGGTATTCTTTTCTGAGTCGCTCAATCAACGGTCTTCCTTGTTCGAATTCTCCAAGTGAGGCAACATGCATCCAAATTACGCGGTCTTGTGGGTTAATTTGGGCTCGCATTTTTTTGAAAATGCCAATTCGCCCCTTTACCCAGCATCTTGCCTTTGCATGAAAGGGTGCAGCTGTCCAAAGACCTACTCTGAATAGAAACAAAAAAATATGATAGAAAATCAGATACAAGTTGAGCAAATTGAAGTTTTGCAAAGTTAGTTCCATTCAATGGAACTGTGCCCATTTCGTTACTTTTGTCCCTCACTGATTGATCAATCTATGCGACCCATTCAAATGGTAGATACTAAAACACAGTATCTCAAAATCAAGCAGGAGGTGGATGATGCGGTTTTAAAAGTGATGGAGAGCAGTGCCTTTATCAATGGGCCAGCTGTTTCTGCTTTTTCTCAGTCACTTGCAAACTACTTGGGGGCTAAACATGTAATTCCCTGTGCCAATGGTACTGATGCTTTGCAAATTGCCATGATGGCATTGGACTTGCAACCTGGCGATGAAGTGATTACACCATCATTTACCTACATCGCAACAACAGAAGTAATTGGTTTATTAAGGTTGAAGCCAGTTTTTGTTGAAGTAGATCGGCGTACTTTTTGTATGGATCCTGCCTCGTTGCGTAGTGCAATTACCCCTCGCACGAAAGCCATTGTACCCGTTCACTTATATGGGCAGTCTGCGCCCATGGAGGAAATTCTTCAGATCGCAAAAGAGTATAATTTATTTGTAATCGAGGATAATGCTCAAGCAATTGGCGGGCGTTATCAGTTCAGTGATGGAACGGAACAAATGACGGGTACGATGGGGCATATAGGGTGTACTTCATTTTACCCCTCAAAAAATCTGGGTGCCTTTGGTGATGGAGGGGCAATATTTACCAACGATAGCGTGTTGGCAAATAAAATAACTATGATTGCCAACCATGGACAAAGTAAGCGTTATTACCATGATGTAGTAGGTTGTAATAGCCGTTTGGATGCCATACAAGCCGCAATACTATCGATTAAGTTGAAACATCTGGATGCATACAATCTTGCGCGTCGGTCTGCTGCTGATTTTTATGATCAGGCTTTTGCGAATTGCACTTCTTTGACAACGCCCTATAGGGCTCCTTATGCTAAACATGTTTTTCATCAGTACACGTTATTGCTTGAAGGAACAAACCGAGATCAATTGGTGGCCTATCTCAATGAAAGGCAAATTCCCTCCATGATATATTACCCAGTGCCTGGACATCGGCAAAAGATGTTTGGGTTATCTGGAAATTCACTTCCGCATTTGCCCGTTACTGATTGGTTGACAGAACGAGTGGTCTCTCTTCCCATTCATACTGAACTCGATCAGGAGCAACTAGCTACTATAACTCGTGCTGTGTTGGATTTTATTGGGTAACTAATGGCTATGCGCAATAAACCGCTAAATAGATTTCTCGAAAAAATAGACTCCATTGCGGTGATTGGGTTGGGCTATACAGGATTACCGCTTGCCTTGCGATTAGCAGAACGGTTTAGTGTAATTGGCTATGATAGTGATTTAGTTCGTATACAGCAATTACAAAGTGGCTTTGATTCAAATCAAGAACTTGTATTTCCTCAGCTCCCTAACCTAATACCCCTTTTTACCAATGATGCAGTGCAACTGTCCAATGCCTGCGTTTATATCATTGCTGTTCCTACGCCCGTGGATTCAAATCATTTGCCCGATTTGCGTTCTTTAAAAGGAGCGATAGAGCAAGTTGGAGAATTTTTAAAATCCGGGGATTGTGTAATAGTTGAATCTACTGTTTATCCAGGTTGTACAGAAGAATTTTGTGCTCCTATTTTAGAAAAAATTTCAGGACTAAAAATGGGGGAGGATTTTTCAATGGGCTATTCTCCCGAGCGAATAAATCCAGGTGATGCTGTTCATCACATCGGGGCGGTTATTAAGTTAGTGGCTGCTTCCGATCCTGCTACTTTGTATTTTATGACTCAGTTATATCAGCATGTTACGGCGGCTGGGGTGCATGCTTGTGAGTCGATTCGTGTTGCAGAGGCCGCAAAGTTGACAGAGAATATTCAGCGCGATGTAAATATTGCGTTGCTGAATGAACTGTCCGCTGTCTATGAGAAATTAGGGATTAATCCAGGTGCTGTTTGGGAGGCGGCGGCTACAAAATGGAATTTTCTACCATTTCGACCTGGCTTAGCCGGAGGCCATTGTATCAGTGTGGATCCTTATTACCTGCTTGACCTACTCAAGCAACAAAGTATAAATGCACCCCTTGTTGAGGAAGCTAGACGGATTAACGAAGGAATGGTAGCGCGCGTAGCTGCACAAGTACTAAAGCATTTGAAAACTGTGAAGAATGAAGAAAATGACCAACGTGTTTTGATAATGGGAGCTAGCTTTAAACCCAATGTAAAGGATGTACGAAATTCAAAGTCGGTAGAGCTGGCTAAATTGTTGATGAAAAATAATATAGTGGTGGAGCTGGTTGATCCGCTCGTGGACACACAACTGCTACAGCAAGTATCCGGATTGTCGCTAACCCGCCAGCCTCATGGTTGCTATCAGGTGGTTATCGTTGCTGTCAATCATGCGGTGTATAAAGAGCTCGGAGAAAGCTATTTTTGCAATTGCACGTTTGGTACTGCTTTGGTCATAGATTTGACAGGAGCCTTCAAGGGTGTTATTCATAATCGAAAATACTGGACAATTTAACATGCCATTTACGACTACTCAATTTCCGGGTTTACTCATCTTTGAACCACAGGTCCATGGGGATAGCCGCGGTTATTTTTTTGAATCTTACAACGAACATACATTTCAAGAACAAGGCCTCAATTTTCGTTGGGTGCAGGATAATCAATCGTCCTCAAGCTATGGCGTTATTCGAGGCTTACATTTTCAAACACCACCCCATGCGCAAACAAAACTAATTCGCGTATTGCGAGGTAGTATCCTGGATGTAGTGGTAGACATTCGAAGAGGTTCTCCCACTTATGGACAGGTGTTGACCATTGAATTGAATAGTGAAAATAAAAAGCAATTACTGGTACCGCGTGGTTTTGCCCACGGTTTTTCTGTGCTTAGCGAGCAGGCAGAGGTTTTATACAAATGTGATGCGCTATATCATAAACCCAGCGAACAGGGGATCTTATTCTCAGATCCTGATCTTAAGATTGATTGGAGGGTTCAGTCTGGGAAAGAATTGGTTTCTGAAAAGGACCAAGTGCTTCCTGTTTTGAAAGATTTTGATTCACCTTTTTATTTTTCCGGCCAGTGATGGAAGCCAATGATAATAGGCCGCTCGTTTTAGTCACCGGAGCAAATGGGCAATTGGGAAAGGAATTGCAACAGCTGGAGGCCAATTGGCCAGCTTTCAAATTTCTTTTCCTCTCCCGTGAGGATTTGCCTATTCATCATTTTGAGCTGGTTCGTAATTTTTTTAAAGGCTGTAAACCAGCTGTGCTTATTAATTGTGCAGCGTATACGGCTGTTGACAAGGCTGAGCAAGAGCGTGATCTTGCCTATCAAATCAATGCAGAGGCGGTAGGTGTGCTTGCTGCTGTCTGTGCAGCTAATGAGTGTAGGTTTATTCATGTTTCAACTGACTATGTTTTTGATGGAACAGCCACCTGCCCCTACAAGGAGGAGGACTTTACTGCTCCACAAAGTGTTTATGGGCAAACTAAGTTGGAAGGGGAGCGGCAAGCGTTGTTGGTTAATCCTAATGCTGTAATCATTCGTACTTCCTGGGTCTATTCTTCGTTCGGCAAAAATTTTGTAAAAACAATCATCCGCTTGCTTCAGGATAAGCCGCAAATTAGCGTGGTTCAAGATCAGCTGGGATCTCCAACTTATGCTGCTGATCTGGCTAATGCAATACTTCAGGTAGCGTCTTCAAATACTTGGATTCCAGGTATATACAATTATTCAAATACTGGTACAATCAGTTGGTTTCAATTTGCCGTTGAGATTGGAAAATTGTCAGGATTGACTACTCCTATCAAGGGAATTTCAACTGCCGAGTACCCAACGCCTGCCAAAAGACCGGCTTGGTCTGTATTGGACACCACCAAGATTGTGGCTACTTATGGGGTAATCATCAAAGATTGGAAGGAAAGTTTAGGGCAGTGCATGCGGGAATTAGGATATTAATCTGATTTGCACGCCTCTCGAATAAAAAACCCTGGCAAGTTTGCCAGGGTTTGCAGTTGACACATAAGGATTACTTCGCTCCTGCGGAGCTCAGTGATCCAGGGGCGGGTTTCAAAAGCAAACCCCGCCCGCTTTGCGGGCTTTATTTTTTCTTCTCGACGCTTTGCAAAGCAAGCTTTGCACGCCTCTCGAATAAAAAACCCTGGCAAGTTTGCCAGGGTTTGCAGTTGACCCATAAGGATTCGAACCTTAACAGACAGAACCAAAATCTGTAGTGCTACCGTTACACCATGGGTCAATCCAATCCGTAAACGGGAGTGCAAAAATAGGGCAGTTCGGCTTTTGCCCCAAATGGATTTTGAAATTTTAAACGGCCTTTACGGTAATCAGGAAATAGTTCTTTTTCCCTTTTTGAATAAGGATATACCGGTTGTGTAAAAGGAATGCTGCATTCACTTTTAGATCAACCGAATCAACTTTTTTCCGGTTGATACTTACACCGCCGCCTTGTACTGTTTTTCTTGCTTCTCCTTTGCTTGGAAATATCCCTGTGTTTGCAAGCAAACTAACGATATCCACTCCTTCCTCTAACAAGGCACGATCAATTTCCACTTTTACTACACCTTGTATTTGCTCCAAGTCTTGTTCAGATAAGGACTCAATGGGTGCCTGTTGATTTGCGAATAATTTCTCAGTGGTTTCAATTGCTTTGTTCAGCTCCTCCTGACCGTGCACAAAGATGGTAATCTCGGAGGCTAACTTACGCTGGAGGATTCGTGCTGCTGGATTTTGTAAATGCAATTCAGTAATGCTGTCAATTTCCTCTCGCGTTAAAAAAGTAAATAACTTGATCCAGCGAGTTGCATCCGTATCACTTGCATTCAACCAAAACTGATAAAACTGGTAGGGAGAAGTTTTAGCGGGGTCAAGCCAGATATTTCCTGCTTCAGTTTTTCCAAATTTTCCGCCGTCGGATTTTGTAACCAAGGGGTTGGTGAATACAAATGCTTCGCCTCCGCATTTTCTTCGGATTAGTTCAGTTCCCGTTGTCATGTTTCCCCATTGGTCACTGCCACCCATTTGAAGTTTACAATGCTTATGTTGATATAGCCAGTAGAAATCATAGGCTTGCATGAGCTGATAAGCAAATTCAGTGTAGCTGATCCCCGTTTCACCCTCAATTCTTTTTTTAACACTGTCCTTGGCCATCATGTAGTTTACCGTAATGTGTTTGCCGGTGTCTCTTAAAAAGTCAATAAATGAAATAGGCTTAAACCAATCGTAATTGTTAACCAATTCTGCGGCATTGGGAAGTGTTGGAGAAAAATTCAAAAATCGCTCTAACTGCGCTTTGACGCCAGTAATGTTTTTTTGCAGGGTATCTTCATTCAGTAAATTCCTCTCTTCGCTTTTACCACTTGGGTCACCAACCATTCCAGTGGCACCGCCTACCAAAGCGATGGGTTTGTGCCCCGCTTTTTGGAAATGAACAAGTAGTAAAATAGGCACTAAACTCCCAATATGAAGACTATCTGCCGTTGGATCAAACCCAATGTACCCGGTGGTCAACTCTTTTTCTAATTGTTCCCGGGTGCCGGGCATGATATCTTGAATCATACCTCTCCAACTCAGTTCATCCAGCAAATTCATTATACGCGCATTTTCGCAAATGTAATATACCCCTTTTACAATAAGACCATCTAGCATTAACTTTACGATTGATCATGCCTTGTATCCTGCTCCGTTTTATTGGGGGTATCGCCCTTTTTTTGCTCATCAACCTGGGACGGGTACAGGCACAGCCCTACCAAAACGAGTGGATAAAGTATGGGCTTACTTATTTTAAATTTAAAATAGGGCAGGATGGTTTGTATCGAATTGATCAGCCAACACTTGCACGTTTAGGTCTATCGCAAGTCCCTGTTTCACAATTTTCGCTTTGGCGAAACGGAGCGGAAGTGCCGCTCTATACCACTGCTCAAAGCGGCACACTTTCCATAGATGGCTATCTTGAATTTTGGGGAGAAACCAATGATGGAAGTACTGATCAAACTCTATATAATTCCCCCGACCACCAACTGAATAGTCGTTGGAGTTTGTTTACGGATTCTGCAACCTATTTCTTGACCGCGGATCCCTCTGTAACTCATCCCCGTCTATTGCCGGTTGCAAATGTCATTCCTTCTGGCGTAAGTCCTGTTCCCTACTTTATTCATACGCAGGATATTTTTTTTAGAGAAAAAATAAATGAAGGATTTGCTACGGTGGTTGGCAGCTATATTTATTCCTCAGCTTTTGATCCTGGGGAGGGCTGGAGTAGTAGTGATTTATATACAAGTCAAGTTCGCTCTCTTGATTTTAGGAACTTGCATCCAGTCTTATCGGGGAGTATTCCAGTTCCTAAATTAAAATTGAACATAGCGGGTAATGCTCCTAATAATCGGACGGTTATTGTAAAAGCAAATAATCTTGAATTAAGAAGCCAGGTAGTCCAACAGTTTTCCACGGCGCGTTGGGAAATGGATGTCCCTGTATCAGCATTTACGACGGGTGAAGTGCAGGTTACGGTCAGTCCTCAGCAAGCGGTATCCTCGGACAGAATAGTAATTGCACAAGCCACTTTGCAGTATGCACGTCGGTTCAATTTTGGAGGGCAAAGTCGATTTCAGTTTTCTTTGCCCGCCACAACAAACGGACAGTACCTTGAAATAGAGGGTGTGCAACACGGGGGAGTAGCGCCTCTATTACTGGATTTGTCAAATGGACAACGCTATGAATCAGTATTAACTTCTCAAGGTAAAGTGGCTGTCTATTTGCAACCGGCTTCGCAAGTACGAAAGTTGGTTTTAGTGGGTGTTAGCACCGCTACAACGATTGGGGCGCTGACTACTCGAAATCTTATTGATTACAGCCAGCCATCTCGTCAAGGAGATTATTTGATTGTCTCTCATTCCGCATTGGAAAGAACGGCATCTGGTGTGCCTGTACTTGAGCAATACAGAGATTTTCGCGCATCAGTGGCTGGGGGCTCTTACAATGCGCAATTGTATTTTATTGATCAACTGGAAGATCAATTTGCCTATGGAATTAAGAGGCACCCCAATGCAGTACGCAACTTTATCCATTGGGCTCGCCGCCAATACAGTTCTCCACTAAAAGCAGTGCTATTGTTAGGTAAGGGGGTTTTATACACTGCAGAGAGAGGACAAGAAAATAATCCTGACATAAATAAATTGTCTTTTATTCCAAGTTTTGGGTCGCCTGCCTCTGATCTTTTACTAGCTACCGAACCAGGAGTGGCTATCAATCCCAGCGTTCCTATAGGGAGAGTATCGGTGATCAATGCGGAGGAAATTGCTGATTATTTAGAAAAAGTAAAGCAAGCTGAGCAAGTGCTTCGCGATAATACCGTATCGGCAGTTTCAAGAGCGTGGACAAAAAATGTAGTACACATAATCGGCGTAGGCGAGGAGAGTCTTGGACAAGCAATCACTAGTTCAATGAATCGATTTGCGCGCGTTTTGCAAGATACTTTTTATGGTGCCCGTATTCATTCATTCAGCAAACTCAGTCCTGCTCCTGTAGCCCAGCTAAGCGCTCAACAAATTTATCAGTTGTTTGAAGAAGGAATTGGGCTGATGACTTATTTTGGACACTCCACGGCTAATACATTAGAGTATAACCTTGATCACCCTTCCGGTTATAATAACCCGGGGAAGTATCCCTTTTATATCATGCTTGGATGTAGGGCTGGAAATCTTTTCAACTTTAATCTTACTCGTTTGGTTGAAAAGGAAACAATTTCAGAGCAATTTGTATTGGCCCCACAACGAGGCGGCATTGCCACCATTGCTTCGACAAGCCTTGGATTAGTGAATTATCTTGAATTGCAAAATGAAGCCTTTCTTAAGGCCGCCAGCGTTACCCATTACGGTCAAACAGTAGGGGAGTTGATGAATCAGGCTGCTATACAAACCTGCTCTATTGCTGGTGCTGGTGATTTTTTGGCTCGTGTTCATGCGGAACAAACAGCCTTGAATGGTGATCCTGCACTTCGGTTTTATGCTACCAGTACCCGTCCGGATTTTTTCATGCAACCCGAGCAGCTACGTGTAAGCCCATCTCCTGTATCAGTGGCAGATGGATATTATAATTTGAGTGTGATTGTGCGTAACGCAGGTCGTGCTACCAAAGGACCGTTGGTGATTGCTATCAACCGAACCTTGCCAAATGGTGTGACGGAGCTTTGGAAACGGGACACCATTTTTGATTTATTTAATGCAGATACACTCAACTATCAAATCCCGATTAATGCTGCTCGTGACAAGGGGATCAATCAAATTAGGGTTTGTGTTGATCCAGACAATGCAATTACTGAACTGAATGAAAATAATAATTGTAGTGCAGTGTCTATTTTGGTTGCTGATGACGAACTGCGGCCGGTATATCCTAGCCCTTATGCAATTGTAAACAAACCGATTTCTGTTTTTAGTGCCTCTGCAGCATCCCTATATACAGGACCACGTACTTTCCGTTTGGAGTTGGACACTACTACGTTTTTCAATTCTCCATTGCTGGTAACCTCAACTGTTCAATCAGTGGGGGGATTAGTACAATTTAATCCTGCTATTTCCTACCGAAATAATACGGTTTATTATTGGAGGGTTGCTCCAATAACGGGATCCTTGTCTCCTAACTGGAACCTGTCTTCTTTTCTCTATCTCAATGGTAATGCAACCGGAATGGGGCAATCTCATTTTTATCAACACTTATTATCGGACACGCTGGGTGTTCGTTTGGATAGTATATCCCGTCAATGGCGATTTGGAACGCGCAGCAACCATCTCAATATTCGAAATGGAGTGTTTTTTACAGCCACTAGTGCGCTGGCAGGTTTCTATCTGGGATTGAATGGGCTAGATGTAGTGATGTATGCGTGTGCCAGAAATCGCCTTGTGTTCAATGTGCTACATCCTGTTTCTTTACGTCCGCTGTTGAATGCATTACCCGGTCAGCCGGGTCGTTTTGGTAGTGATCCTGTCTGTGTGCAAACGGCTGCGCAAGCGGTGGGGGCCGCCTACAATTTTCAATTCAATATTGCAGATACCGGCGTACGTAGAAGAATTGTTGGGTTCTTAGATAGCATACCGGATGGTTATTATGTGGTGGTTAGAAATATCATGGAGACGAATTATCCTTCCAACGCTTATGCGGCTGATTGGAAAAATGATCAGTTGTTTTTAGGAGCGGGCAATTCGGTCTATCATCGTTTGTATCAACAAGGGTTCACCTCTATTGACTCTTTTAACCGTAATCGGGTCTTTGCTTTTGTCTATAAAAAAAATCAGCCGCAGCAATTTTTACCCCGTTTTGCATTTAGCAATGGGATGTATGATCAGCTTTTTTTCTCAACAGATATTTCTACAATCGATACGCTGGGAGTAGTGAAATCTCCTGTATTTGGTCCTGCTCGTCAATGGCAAGCGCTCCAATGGCAAGGAAACGCCGAGTTGCCCAATCGGGATAGTGTTCAACTGTCGCTGATAGGGTTGGATCAGCAAGGAAACTCAACACTTGTGCAGACTGGGATTACTCCAGTTCAATCAGTGATCCCGATAAATACCATAGAGGCTTCACGATATCCCTACTTGCAACTTCAATTAAATACGCTTGATACGTTTCATTATACGCCCTATCAACTTTCAAAATGGCAATTACTCTTTACTCCAGTTCCAGAGGGCGCTTTATCTCCAACCAAGTATTTCTATACAAAAGATACAGTTGACCAAGGAGAGCCCATTGTGTTCCGAATGGCTTTTCAAAATATCAGCGAGGTTGATTTCGATAGCGTTGGGGTACAGCTGCAAATAACGGGTGCAGATAATCTGATGCAACAATTTCAACTTGCTAAAACCCGGCCGCTACCGGCAGGTGACACCGTACGGGTAGGAGCTGCAATACCGAGTGCCAATCGAATAGGGGCCAATATTTTGAAGTTGGAGGTAAATCCACCACCGGGTCAACAAGAGCAATTCCATTTTAATAATATCGCTTACCAATCAGTTTTTGTTCGTCCCGACCGAATGGCTCCCATTTTGGATGTTACGTTCGATGGAAAACATATTTCAAATGGTCAAATTGTTCTTCCACGGCCTGATATCCTAATTAGTTTATTAGATGAATCAAAATGGTTGCTCCTGGATGACACTTCATTAGTTACTGTATCGCTTCGCTATCCAAGTGGAGCAACGCGGCGGTTCAACTACCGTACTGATACGCTACGTTTTTTTCCATTTACACCGGGGGCGCTTCATAACAAGGCCTTAGTCCAATTCAGGCCATTTCTTTCTGAGTTGGGGCTCTACGAGTTGATGGTTAGTGCAAAGGACCGTGCAGGTAATAAAGCAGGATCATTGGATTATCGAGTTACGTTCAGAATAGCAACACTCTCTCCTGATTTTCAACTTTCATTTTATCCCAATCCATTTAGTACCCGCACACGAATTAGTTTTACTGTTTGGGGAAATACAATTCCTGCTGATGCGCAATTACAGATTTTCAATTCACTCGGACAATTGGTTCGGGTGGTTCGTTCCACAGAATTGGGTCCACTTCGTCTTGGCAGAACCGTTGCATTATTTGAATGGGATGGAAGTGATCAGGGTGGGCACCGCCTAGCCAATGGAGTTTATAGTTGTCGTATCATAGCCAATAACAATAGCGGGGAAAATACTCCTTACCGAAAAATTGCTGGTGGTTTACTGATCGCCGAAGGTAAAGTATACCTGCAGCGATGATGAATTGAAACTTTAGAGCAGTTTAAGCGTTACTTTTACGACCTCTCTTAAGTTCGTCTATGCCGAAAATTGGAATTAATATCGCTACAGGTAGTTTGCAACAAGCAGAAATGATTGTGGGGATTGATTTAGGAACTACCAACAGTTTAGTGGCGCTGGTTCATCCGGATACGAGAAAGCCGATAGTTTTAAAAGATCAGAACGGTTTAGCGTTAGTCCCATCCATATTACATATTGGCCAGCATGGTGAAATAACAGTGGGGGAGGCGGCCCGTCATTTTTTGAAAACTGATCCCTCCCGAACAATTTTTTCAGTGAAGCGACTGATGGGGAAGTCATACAAGGATCTAGCATTGAGCCAGGATTTATTTACTTATAAAATTATTGATGAGGATACCGAGAGTTTGGTGAAAGTGCAGATCGATCAACGGTTCTTTTCTCCTATTGAACTTTCTTCTTTTATTCTGCGTGAGTTGAAAGAACGGGCGGAGCATATGTTAAAGACACCCATTTCTAAAGCTGTAATTACGGTGCCCGCTTACTTCAATGATGCGCAACGTCAAGCTACTCGAGATGCTGGTAAATTAGCGGGGCTGGATGTGTTGCGTATTATCAATGAACCTACCGCTGCTAGTCTAGCTTATGGATTGGGCGTATCACCGGAGGAAAGTAAAACAATTGCTGTGTATGATTTAGGGGGTGGAACTTTTGATGTTTCAATTTTACAAATCAACAATGGTATTTTTGAAGTTCTCTCTACGCATGGCGATACTTATTTAGGTGGTGATGACATTGATCGTGCAATTGTCGACTTTTGGTTGCAACAGCTACCTGAAACTAAGCGACCTCCAAAAGAAAATAGTGCAGTCTTGCAATCTTTTCGTCTTGCAGCAGTTCAAGCTAAGCATCAATTGACTACTGCTACAAAGGCAGCGGTAGCAGTGGAGGGTCATACATTTTCAATTGACCAAGCACAGCTTGAAGAGATTATTGTACCATTGGTTGAAAGAACCTTGACTTGTTGTCAACATGCGCTGAACGACGCTAAGCTAACTGCTGCATCCATTGAGGAAGTAGTGCTAGTGGGAGGCTCCACCCGCATGCCTGCTATCAAAAAAAAGGTGGCGGCATTTTTTGGCAGACCAGTTCATGATACATTGGACCCAGATCAAGTGGTTGCATTAGGGGCCGCTGTACAGGCAGATATATTGGCAGGAAATAATAAAGATTTTTTACTGTTGGATATTACGCCGTTGTCATTGGGTATAGAGACCATGGGCGGTTTGATGGATGTGTTAATACCACGTAACTCAAAAATTCCCTCCAGGGTAGCCCGTCAATATACTACACAACAGGATGGCCAGGGTAGTATGCGAATTTCTGTTTACCAAGGAGAACGTGATATGGTGCAGGACAACAGAAAATTAGGTGAGTTTAATCTAACCGGTATACCAGGCATGCCCGCGGGCTTGCCTAAAGTGGAGGTTGCTTTTTTAATCAATGCGGATGGTATTCTCACCGTACGTGCCAAGGAACTTCGCAGTGGGGTAGAGCAGCAAATTGCTATCAAGCCACAGTACGGATTAACGGATCAAGAAGTGGAGCGGTTACTCTTGGAAAGTATCACCCATGCAAAGGATGATATTAAGAAACGTGCGCTGGTAGAAGCCCGCACGGAGGGGGAACAACTTTTACAAACAACTGAGAAGTTCGTGACCAAGTACGCCAGTTTATTGTCAAAAGAAGAGCTTTCCTCAACAGCCGCAGCTATGCAGGCCCTTCAATTGGCACTTACGATGGAAGATAAAGACCTAGTGCATGAGCGAATGGAGGCATTGAACGAAATAAGCCGTCCTTATGCTGAAAGGGTGATGGATCAGGCCGTCTCTACCGCTTTGAGAGGACAAAAGATCGAGTAGTTTTTTTTATTTCAAAATTCCCCTAACTTTGCACCTCCATTAAAGGAGGTATTATTTATGTTAATTATCGATTCTAAAGATTGCGAAAACATTGACAAGGCACTGAAGAAGTACAAAAAGAAGTTTGAAAAGTCTAAAGTACTGATTCAACTCCGTGAGCGTCAGAGTTATACAAAGCCCTCTGTTAAGCGTCGTGGAGAGGTCCTCAAGGCGATCTACCGTCAGCAATTAGCTTGCGGAAAGATTGAAGGTTAATTGATTACATCCAACTCAAATATTTACCCGCAGTAACCCTGCGGGTTTTTTTATGTACTGGCTTTAGAAGTTTTGTAGTTTTAGTGATGCAACAAGAGGGAGCAATTGATAAGTTGATCAAATTATTTCTTGATCATTTAAAATTTGAACGAAGACTCTCTGTACATACCCAAATAGCTTATAGCAAGGACTTGCATGATTGGGCTCAATTTCTTGGACAAGAAATGAATGTCGACCTGATCGCTCAGGTTAATCCCTCTTTTATTCGAAGTTGGTTGGCCTCGCTGCGGGAAGTTGGAGTGACGCCTCGTAGTATTATCAGAAAAATCTCCGCATTGAAGTCCTTCTACAAATTTTTATTACGCACAGGGGTTATTTCCATAAGTCCCATGACCCAAATAACAGCTCCTAAAATGGGAAAATCGCTACCTGTTTTTATCAAGGAGGATGAGGCAGTTGCATTAGGAGAATTAGTAGCTGTCTCCAGTGAAGATTGGAAGGGGATGAATACCCGCTTACTAATAACTTTATTTTATTACACGGGGATGCGTTTGAGTGAACTCATCAATTTGAAAGATCAGCAAGTTGAATTAAATCGAGCGCAACTGAAAGTATTGGGGAAGGGAAATAAAGAGCGCATACTCCCTTTGCATACAGATTTGATTCAATTGATCCAAGACTATATCACAAAGAGAAATGAACGTTTTGAGGAGCGGGAGCCATTTTTGTTACTCACGGAAAAAGGTAAAAAAATGTATCCTCGCTATGCCTGGCAGTTGGTGAATCAAATCTTAGCTGCGGCTACCACCGTACAAAAGAAAAGTCCGCATGTGCTTCGACATAGTTTTGCCACTCACTTACTGAATCATGGTGCCGATCTCAATGCCGTGAAAGAGTTATTAGGACATAGCAGTTTAGCGGCCACACAGGTCTATACACATAACACCATTGAGAAGCTGAAGGAGGTGCATAAAAAGGCCCATCCTCGCCGTTAAAAATCTGTCAAAGTCCAAGTAAATAGTTGTAGTGGCTGTCTGGGTATTGTAACTTAACAGACTATGAATTTACAAATCCAGACCGTGCACTTTTCGCCTGATACCCGTTTGATTGAACTGGTTAAAAGAAAAGTTGAAAAACTACCTGCATTTGAAAAAAGGATCACTGCTGTTTGTGTATTTCTCAAGCTGGACAATCCCGCCCATCACATCAAGGACAAAGTGGTGGAGATACGGGTGCATGTACCCCGTTTCGATTTTTTTGTCAAGACCAGTAGCAAAAGTTTTGAGCATTCATTTGAAGATGCTTTCTCCTCGTTGGTTATCCAGATGAAGCGAAAAAAGGATCGAGTGCAGTCCTAGTTCCAAGTTCCTTGGTTCCAATGGTTTTTTGTTTCCCCCCAAGGGGTAAAAAATCGTCTTAAAATTTTTCCAATTTCCAAATTCCCTTACCTTTGCCTTCCCAAAATTTTGGGGTAGCTCTTTATTGCCCGGATCATATGAAATTGATATCGTGCGATCAGGTTTGGCCAATTCACCAGCAATTGGCTACGAAAGCAGGCCACCTTAGCTCAGCTGGTAGAGCAACTGATTTGTAATCAGTAGGTCGCCAGTTCGATTCTGGCAGGTGGCTCAGGGCGGGCAAGTAGCCAAGTGGCCAACGGCAACAGACTGTAAATCTGTCCTCTTCGGAGTTCGGTGGTTCGAATCCATCCTTGCCCACATCACGCTATTGAATATCTCCGGATATTTTATAGTGTGTTGAGATAAATTGAAATCACGACGGTTCCGAAAGGGATCAAAAGCGGGAGTAGCTCATTTGGTAGAGCGGTAGCCTTCCAAGCTTCAGGTGGCCGGTTCGAGCCCGGTCTCCCGCTCCAGTTGAGAATAGTCGGAAGTTGGCTCTCAGGCTATATCAGCCGTTGTAGCTCAGGGGTAGAGCACTTCCTTGGTAAGGAAGAGGTCGTGAGTTCAATTCTCATCAACGGCTCAAGAAGTAGAAGAATTTAGTAAATATAAATTGTCAACACAACCTAAAAACCGATAAAAATGTCAAAAGAGACCTTTAAGCGGGACAAACCCCACGTTAACGTAGGTACCATTGGGCACATCGACCATGGTAAGACTACCCTGACTGCTGCCATCACTTCAATTTTGGCTGCAAAAGGTATGGCTCAGGCCAAGAAGTACGATGAAATCGATGCTGCCCCTGAAGAGAAGGAGCGTGGTATCACCATCAACACAGCACACGTAGAGTACCAAACTGAAAACCGTCACTACGCACACGTGGACTGTCCTGGTCACGCTGACTATGTAAAGAATATGATTACCGGTGCCGCCCAGATGGACGGTGCTATCCTTGTTGTGGCTGCTACGGATGGTCCGATGCCTCAAACAAAAGAGCACATCCTACTTGCTCGTCAGGTAGGTGTACCTAAGATTGTTGTATTCATGAACAAGGTTGACCTTGTTGATGATCCTGAATTGCTCGACCTGGTTGAAATGGAAATTCGCGACCTGTTGACTTTCTACGGTTTTGATGGTGCCAACACACCAATCATCAAAGGTTCTGCAATCAAAGCCCTTGAGGGTGATGCAGCTGCTGTTAAGCAAGTTGATGAATTAATGGCTGCAGTTGACTCTTATATTCCATTACCTCCCCGTCCAGTTGATCAGCCCTTCCTGATGTCTGTAGAGGACGTATTCTCTATCACAGGTCGTGGTACTGTTGCTACAGGACGTATCGAGCGTGGTCGTATTAAAGTGGGTGAATCAGTAGAGATCGTTGGTTTGACTCCTGATCCGCTGACTTCAACAGTAACTGGTGTTGAGATGTTCCGCAAGATCCTTGATGAAGGTGAGGCAGGAGACAATGCCGGATTATTGCTGCGTGGTGTTGAAAAAACACAGATTCGTCGCGGTCAAGTAATCGTGAAGCCTGGATCAATCACTCCACATACAGAATTCAAGGCTGAGGTATACGTATTGAGCAAAGAAGAAGGTGGACGTCACACTCCTTTCTTCCAAAAATACCGTCCTCAGTTTTACTTCCGTACAACGGACGTAACTGGTGAAGTAGAATTAGCAGCTGGAACTGAAATGGTGATGCCTGGTGATAACACCAACCTCACTGTTAAGTTGATTCAGCCTATTGCGATGGAAAAAGGTCTTAAGTTCGCTATCCGCGAGGGTGGACGTACGGTAGGTGCCGGACAGGTTACCGAGATCCTGAAGTAATCGCTTATATTTGTATTCTCAAAAGTCATTGGTTGTCAGGGTATTTCCGAACAGCCGGTGACTTTTGATTCTTACGGGCATAGTTCAATGGCAGAATAGCGGTCTCCAAAACCGTTGATGGGAGTTCGAGTCTCTCTGCCCGTGCAAAACAAAACGTATGAATAAGATAACCGCTTACGTGAAAGACAGTTTTCGCGAACTGACTGAAAAAGTTACCTGGCCAACTTGGATGCAATTGCAGCAGTCCACAATGATTGTATTAGCTGCTACGCTGGTGATTACACTCATTGTATTGATTATGGATTTTGCAACAGGTAACGGATTGCGTTTTATCTATAAACAATTATTCTAATGGAAGCAGTTACAAATACAACCACTGCACAGCAAGCTGAAACCAAATGGTATGTGCTGCGCGTTATCAGTGGTAAAGAAAAAAAGGTAAAAGAGTATCTCGATAAAGAGATCAGTCGTGGGGGATGGAGTGAGTTGGTGAAACAAGTTTTTCTCCCCGTTGAAAAAGTATATAAAGTTGCTGCTGGTAAAAAAGTGATGCGGGAGAGAAATTATTATCCTGGATATGTGATGATTGAGATTTTGGAGGGGAAGCTGAGTGATGATCTTCGGGATGTGATCAAAAACACCACTAACGTAATCCATTTCTTGGGAAAGGAAAATCCAATTGCCTTGCGCAAAGCTGAGGTAAACAAGATGCTGGGTAAAATGGACGAGATGAGTGAAGCGGGCGGCATCAGTATGATGGAGCCCTACATTGTGGGTGAAACCATTAAGATCATCGAGGGACCATTCAATGATTTCAATGGTATTATTGAAGAGGTTAATGACGAAAAGAAAAAGCTAAAGGTTACAGTTAAGATATTTGGTCGTGCTACGCCTGTAGAGTTAAGTTATATGCAGGTGGAGAAATTAAGCTAATATTTGTCCTAAAATAAGTAAAGCCTCCTGCGGGAGGCTTTTTTATTGCTTGAAATTCAATAGGATGAGGGGCTTAAAAAAAACCAAAGGATTGTATTGTAAATCGGCGTGATCTGCCTAACTTTGCCGCCCCAATTAGTTCTTTCTACGAGGAATTTGGGAGTGCCCTAAAAAGCACGCTTGAACCAATAAATTGTAAGACATGGCAAAAGAAGTATCCGGCTTTGTAAAGCTGCAGTGCAAGGGTGGCCAAGCCAACCCCGCACCTCCTATTGGACCTGCGTTAGGTTCCAAGGGAATTAACATCATGGAGTTCTGTAAGCAATTCAATGCTAGAACCCAGGACAAACAAGGGAAAGTACTCCCCGTTCTCATCACTGTTTACTCTGACAAGAGTTTTGATTTTGTTATCAAAACACCTCCTGCTGCTGTGCAGTTGATGGAAGCTGCTAAAATCCAGAAAGGATCCAAAGAGAGCAACCGCTCAAAAGTTGGAAAAGTTACCTGGGACCAGATCAAGGTAATTGCAGAGGACAAAATGCCCGACTTAAACTGTTTCACTGTAGAGAGCGCCATGAAAATGGTAGCGGGAACAGCGCGCAGTATGGGTTTGAATGTAGACGGAAAAGCCCCCTGGGAAAATTAATTGTCAATCTAAAGAACTGAATCATGGCATTTGTAAGTAAAAAAAGAAAAGTGGCCGACACAAAGGTGGACGCCAATAAATCATACTCCCTTAAGGAGGCTTCATCGCTCGTAAAGCAAATCACCACTTGTAAATTCGACGCTTCTGTTGATTTGCATATCCGTCTGGGTGTAGATCCAAAGAAGGCTGATCAAGCTATTCGTGGAACTGTTACACTTCCTCATGGAACTGGTAAAACCAAGCGAGTATTAGTATTATGTACACCCGATAAAGAAGCTGCTGCAAAAGAAGCAGGTGCTGATTTCGTAGGGTTGGATGAATTTGTAACAAAAATTGAAGGTGGTTGGGTAGATGTGGATGTAATCATCGCAACGCCCAGCGTGATGCCTAAAATTGGTAAACTTGGTAAAGTATTAGGTCCTCGTAACCTAATGCCAAACCCTAAAACAGGTACTGTTACCAATGATGTAGCTGCTGCAATCAATGATGTTAAAGGTGGAAAAATTGCATTCAAAGTAGATAAAGTAGGTATCGTACACGCTTCCATTGGACGTGTAAGTTTTGCTCCTGAGAAAATTGCTGAGAACAGCCAAGAGTTGCTCAATGCAATTATCAAAGCAAAGCCTTCTTCCGCAAAGGGAACTTACTTGAAGGGTATCAGTATGGCCTCTACCATGAGTCCTGGTATCGCTATTGACACCAAAGCTTTTATCAACTGATCCTCTTAAACCTAATTACCACAGTCTAATTTCAATACAATGACTAAAGAGCAAAAAAACGAAGTGATCGAAGTGCTGAAGGGAAAATTCTCTCAGTACAACAACTTCTATGTAACCGATACAGAATCCTTAACTGTTGAACAAGTGGGCAAATTGCGTCGTGCTTGTTTCAGTAAGAACGTTGAGATGAAAGTAGCTAAGAACACCTTGATCAAAAAAGCACTTGAATCTTTAGACAACGAGCGTTATGCAGGCATGTACGATTCATTACATCGTGTAACTGCATTACTGTTCTCAGAAAATCCAAAAGAGCCAGCTTTGATCATTTCTTCTTTCCGCAAGGAAAGTAATGGTGATAAGCCCGTGTTGAAAGCGGCTTTCATCAATGGAGATGTTTACAGTGGCGACAATCAATTGGTGGCACTTACTAAGATCAAGACCAAGAATGAATTGATCGGTGAAGTAATCGGATTGTTGCAATCTCCTGCAAAGCGTGTGTTGGCTGGATTATTGCAGCACCACGAAAAGCAAGCAGCGGCTGCCGAGTAAAGTATTTTATCGTCCAGTGACGGTTGAAATAAATACCCAGGCCTGAGGGTGTTTCTGATAGAAACGAACAAAGGCAAATTTTTTTAAACCTGCCGTTGGAGCTACCTAGCAGTGAAAACGGTAAAAATTGAAACAAAATGGCTGATGTAAAAGCACTCGCGGAAAGCCTAGTAGCTTTGACCGTGAAAGAAGTACAGGAACTCGCTGATGTCCTGAAAAATGATTACGGAATTGAACCCGCTGCTGCTGCAGTAGTTGTAGCAGGTGGTGGCGACGGTGGTGGCGCAGCTGCTGCTGAAGAGAAGACTGCCTTCAATGTGATCCTGAAGAATGGTGGTGCTTCTAAGTTGAATGTTGTTAAAATCGTGAAAGACCTTACCGGACTTGGCTTGAAAGAAGCGAAGGATATGGTAGACGGTGCTCCGAAAACAGTAAAAGAAAATGTTTCTAAAGCAGAAGCGGAAGAAATTGCTGCTAAGTTGAAAGAAGCTGGTGCTGAAGTAGAGATCGCTTAAGATCTTTCCTGCACGATATAAAAAAGCCTGCCGTATTTCGGTGGGCTTTTTTATTTACTGCTGGCAATAGAATCAAAACTGAGATAGGGTAGTAGCCGATCAAGTTTGGTTTTTTCCAAAGCCCATACTGATTCCAGCTGCTCAATAGTCATATAGGCGCCATGCGCCTGTCGATATCGTACTATTAGTTTGGCATTACGCCAACCAATATAAGGGTGTGTGGCAATTGTTTTTTCATCGGCAACATTCAATGCAATTTTTTTTAAGCTTGCGTTTGCAGTTTCTATTTGTGTACTTATTTTTCCATACGTAGAGTCGGACATTCCATAGACCTCTTTGAGCTGAGTAGGGGAATGGAAGCCTCCCAATTTGTTCCTGTATTTGATTATTCTTGCCGATAGGACTGGGCCAATTCCTGGGAGCTTTTCCAGCGTGGTTGAGTCAGCCGAGTTTAGATCTATTTTTTTGAAGGGTCTGGCAACCGCTGGCCTGTTTTCTTGTTGACGCCAATTCCGATTTTCCTGCTGTTTCCTCATTGCCCAGGGGGTGTCTTTCCAGTTCTTGAACACCTCATTATTTACAAGTTCATCGACTTTTATATCATTGATATACAATACTTTGTATTCATTTTCTTTAATTTTTATTTCGATATCATTTGAAAGCAATCGAGAAATTAACCAGTAAATGCCTACCCCCAACAGGATTAGTAAAAGTCCCCTTTGATTTTTTTTTGTTAGGCTTAACTTGATTGGGGGCTTGGTTTTTGTTCGTAGGGGCATACCGTAAGTTTAGCCCCGCCTTTTTTAAAAGTAAAGAGGAAGTTTTTCTATTTTGGCCGGATTTTTGTGGGAACAAATTTTGGACATCCGTTTCCAATCCTTACCTTTGCAATCCTTTATTTTGGCCAAACTTATTTTCGACATTGTAGACCATTCGTAAGTGATTCATTCACAGCGATTTTTGTAAAAAAAAGTACGAAGATCGCAGAGTGTTCTCTTTGTCCGAACGTAGAAAAAAACCGGTTAAGCGTATGTCTTCTACAAAAAACAATGCAAGAATTGACTTTGGTAAGATCAAACACCTTGCAGAAGCTCCGGACCTTCTTGAAGTCCAGATTCAATCCTTCAAAGAATTCTTTCAATTAGAAACTACGCCTGATAAGCGTAACATCGAAGGATTATTCCGCGTGTTTAAAGACAATTTCCCTATTACGGATACTCGAAACATATTCGTACTAGAGTTTTTGGATTATTTTATTGATCCTCCCCGTTACACCATTGAAGAGTGTATGGAGAGAGGACTTACCTACGCGTTACCGCTTAAAGCGAAACTTCGTTTGAGCTGTAATGACGAGGAGCACGTCGATTTCCAAACAATTGTACAGGACGTATTCTTGGGTAACATCCCCTACATGACTCCCCGTGGTACTTTTGTAATCAATGGTGCTGAGCGTGTAGTTGTCTCTCAATTACATCGTTCACCTGGTGTGTTCTTTGGTCAATCTGTTCACCCCAATGGTACAAAGATTTACTCTGCCCGTGTGATTCCTTTCAAGGGTGCTTGGATGGAGTTTGCAACGGATATCAATAACGTGATGTATGCGTACATCGATCGTAAGAAAAAATTCCCTGTAACTACCTTGCTGCGTTCTATCGGTTACGAAACGGATAAGGACATTCTTGAGTTATTCGGCATGGCGGATGAGGTAAAAGCAGATAAGAAAACTTTATCTAAGCATATCGGCAAACGCTTGGCGGCTCGCGTACTTCGTACCTGGGTTGAAGATTTTGTGGATGAGGATACTGGTGAAGTAGTTTCCATTGAGCGGAATGAGATTGTGATGGAGCGAGATACCCTGTTAGATGAAGCGGCTGTTGAAACAATCACTTCCTTGGAAGTGAGCAGTGTGTTCATCCAGCGCGAAGATGTAGGGGGTGATTATGCAATTATTTACAACACCTTGAACAAAGACACTTCTAATAGTGAATTAGAAGCTGTTCAGTTCATCTATCGTCAATTACGTGGAGCGGATGCGCCCGATAATGAAACGGCTCGTGGAATCATCGATAAATTATTCTTCAGTGATAAGCGTTATGATCTTGGCGAAGTGGGACGTTACAAAATCAACCGAAAGTTGAATGTAAATCTCCCATTAGAAAAGAAGACATTAACGAAGGACGATATCATTTTGATCATTAAATATCTTGTTCGTCTTACCAATGGTAAAGCCGAGATTGATGATATCGACCACTTGAGCAATCGTCGTGTTCGTACGGTGGGAGAGCAATTATACGCACAGTTTGGAGTTGGTTTAGCTCGTATGGCTCGTACCATTCGTGAGCGTATGAATGTAAGAGATAATGAAGTGTTTACTCCGGTTGATCTGATCAACGCGCGTACACTTTCTTCTGTGATCAATTCCTTTTTTGGAACCTCACAGCTTTCTCAGTTCCTGGATCAAACCAACCCGCTTTCTGAGATTACTCACAAGCGTCGTATTTCAGCACTAGGACCCGGTGGATTAAGCCGTGAGCGTGCGGGATTCGAGGTGCGTGACGTACACTATTCTCACTACGGTCGTCTTTGTACTATTGAGACTCCAGAAGGTCCGAACATTGGTCTGATCTCAACACTTTGTGTTCATGCGAAGATCAACCCTATGGGCTTTATCGAAACTCCTTACAGAAAGGTTGCAGAAGGTAAAGTAAACATGAAGGAATTGGCCTTTCTAAGTGCAGAAGAAGAAGACCAAGCAAAAATTGCCCAGGCTAATACCTCATTGGATGAAAAAGGAAATGTGGTAGAGGATAAAGTAGTGAGCCGTGAAACAGGTGATTTCCCAATTCTCGATAAGAGTGAAGTTGAGTATATGGACGTGGCTCCTAACCAAATCGTTGGTTTGAGTGCGTCCTTGATTCCTTTCTTGGAGCATGATGACGCAAACCGTGCCCTAATGGGATCAAACATGCAACGCCAAGCGGTTCCACTTCTTCGTCCCGATGTTCCTGTTGTAGGAACTGGCTTTGAAGGAAAGGCTGCCCGTGATGCAAGAATTCAAATTCATGCCGAAGGAAATGGTGTCATTGAGTTTGTAGATGCCAATGAAATCCACGTTCGTTATGAGCGTGACGCAAGCGAAAAGTTAGTAAGCTTTGAAGATGATTTAAGAATATACAAGCTCACTAAGTTCATTAAGACTAACCAAGAGACTTGTATTAATCTTCGTCCTGCTGTTAAGAAAGGGCAAAAGATTAAGAAGGGCGATTTTCTAACCGAGGGATATGCTACACAAAATGGCGAATTAGCACTTGGTAAAAATTTGAAAGTTGCCTTCATGCCTTGGAAAGGTTACAACTTCGAGGATGCGATTGTTATCAGTGAGCGCGTAGTGAAGGAAGACTTGTTTACCTCTGTTCATATTTCTGAATATGAATTGGAAGTGCGTGATACTAAGTTAGGAGAAGAAGAATTGACTCCGGATATTCCTAACGTTTCAGAAGAGGCTACAAAAGACCTGGATGAAAATGGAATTATTCGTATTGGTGCACAAGTAAAAGAAGGAGATATTCTGATTGGTAAAATAACGCCAAAAGGAGAAAGCGATCCGACTCCAGAAGAAAAGCTATTACGCGCCATCTTCGGTGATAAAGCGGGTGATGCCAAGGATGCTTCTCTAAAAGCTCCGAATGGGGTAGAAGGAGTTGTGATTGGTAAAAAGCTCTTCCAGCGTGCTAAAAAGGATAAGAATGCAAAAGTGCGTGAGAAAGCTGCGCTTGAGAAATTAGAAAAGCAACATGAGAAAAATGAAAATGATCTCAAAGAAGTATTGCTCGAAAAGTTAGGGGCGCTTTTGAAAGACCATTCTTCTGCTGGGGTTAGCAACAACTTTGGAGAAATTCAAATTCCAAAAGGATCTAAATTCTCTGACAAGAGTTTGCGTGCACTTGATTATGCCAATGTCAATCCACTGGGATGGACTGGTGATAAGAAAACTGACGACCGCATCAATACCTTGTTGCATAACTACAGTATTAAATTCAATGAGGAGTTAGGACGTTATAAGCGTGAGAAATTCAATATCAGTATTGGTGACGAATTGCCTGCTGGTGTATTGAAGCTTGCAAAGGTTTATCTGGCTGTTAAGCGTAAGCTGAAGGTTGGAGATAAAATGGCAGGTCGTCACGGTAACAAAGGAATTGTGGCCAAGATTGTTCGTCAAGAGGATATGCCATTCCTCGAGGATGGTACGCCTGTTGATATTGTACTGAATCCACTTG
>BJGL01000015.1 GCA_014190475.1 Bacteroidota bacterium | reverse complement strand
TAGCAGCCAAGGGGCATGAAATAGTTGCTGATATTTTAACGTATCGGCAGCTGACTAAATTGAAATCAACCTATGTTGATGCACTGCCTGAATTGATCAATCCTAAAACGGGGCGTGTACATACTACTTACGGACAAGCAGTTGCCGTTACAGGTAGATTAGCCAGTAATAATCCTAATCTTCAGAATATTCCTGTGCGTACGGAACGAGGTCGAGAAATTAGAAAAGCGTTCGTCCCAAGGGACAAAAATCATATTTTACTCTCTGCGGACTATTCTCAGATTGAATTACGAATAGTAGCTGCCATTAGCGGAGACACCAATATGTGTGCGTCTTTCAAAGAAGGAAAAGATATTCATACGGCTACCGCTGCTCGTGTTTATAATGTGCCTGAGTCTGAAGTAACTAAAGAGATGCGTTACAAGGCCAAGAGTGTGAACTTTGGTATTATTTATGGGCAAGGTGCTTTTGGTTTGGCAGATAACTTAGGGATATCGCGTACGGAGGCTAAAGAAATTATTGCTAATTACAAACGCGAGTTTCCTGGTATTCAGGAGTACATGGATAGTACTATTCGTTTTGCTAAGGAAAAAGGGTATGTTGAAACTTTGTTAGGGCGTAAACGTTGGCTGCGGGATATTCACTCTTCTAATTTTACGGTGCGTGGTTTTGCTGAGCGCAATGCCATTAATTCACCTATTCAAGGTACGGCTGCTGACATGATCAAATTAGCGATGCAAAAAGTATATCACGCTATACTAGCGGCCGGTTTAAAAAGTAAAATGATCTTGCAGGTCCATGACGAATTAATCTTTGATGCATTACGTTCCGAAGCTGCTACATTAAAGCCTTTAATCATTGCTTCTATGCAAGAAGCACTAGAACTCCCCAATGGGGTCCCTGTAATTGCTGAGTGTGGTCAAGGTGAAAACTGGCTTGAGGCACACTAAAAATTTAAATTAGTTTCCGCCACCACGCCAATTACCTCCACCACCTCCTCCACCTGCTCCGGCAGGACGGGCTGGACGCATGGATGGTAATATTTGATCTTTCCAGATTGTAAATTGTTCAGCGGTGAGCACAGCTTTTAAAATTTCTTCCTGTGCACCACTCCATTTTTGCATTTCTTCACGCATGGCTTCGCGGTCCATATTTCCACCTCCGTTCATCATCATATCTCTTACTTCCTGCATACGCGCATCTTGCTTTCTGTATAGAACCGTTAATGCCGTGTCAATCATCGTTAATTTAGCAGACTCTAATTTAAATGCGCTATCCAATTTTTGATGAATAACGGCTGCGCGCTCAGCAGGGGTACGACGTTGGAAACCACCGCCTCCACCTGGAGGTTGTGCAAAGGAAATGGCACTGCAGCTGATCAGGATGGCAAAAAGGGCTATTTTTTTCATACTATAATTTTAAAGCAATTTGACGAAGTTGGGAAAATTTACTTTCGTTTCAATTGATCTTAAAGGTAGGGATTTGACGGTAGTCGAGTATCTTTGCCCCCTTATCATTTTATAAAGAAATGGAGTATAATCAGTTAGTTGCCGTTAGTGGTTTGCCAGGTCTGTTTGAGCTGGTCAGTAGTAAAGCGGATGGCGGTATTGTTCGTTCGATGGAAGATAGCAGTACACGCTTCGTATCTACCCGTGTTCACCAGTTTTCTCACCTAGAAAGTATCGAAGTGTATACCATTCGGGAGAACGTAAATCTGGTAGATGTATTCAAGGCTATGGAAAAAGCAACCCTTGCCTTACCTGCAGAAAAAGATGCTGCAGCAGTAAAGAACTACTTTAAACAAGTTTTTCCTGATATGGATTTTGATCGGGTTTATGATAGCGATCGTCGTAAAATGGTCAAGTGGTTTACGCAATTAAAGAATGCAAAAATTGAATTAAAGCTCTCTGAGGGAGCTGAGTAGATCGCTTCGTATTTATGTATTCTGCGGATATACAAAAACTTCCCCGTCATTATTTGCCAGTTGATTTTACGCTGACAGACTGGAATAGCTTAGCTCCTTTTTTTGAGGAACTCGAAAGTCGTTCGCTTTCTTCGCTTGCTGAATTGGAGCAATGGCTTCGGGATGTTAGCGAATTGGAGTCTGTTATCAGTGAAGATGCTTGCTGGCGTCAGATCCGTATGACCTGTGATACGGAGAACAAAGCACTGGAAGAGTCTTTCAACTTTTTTATGTTGGAGATTCAACCTATGATACAGCCTTGGTCTGATCGGTTGAATCGAAAATTAATTGACTGTCCATTTACTGCATCGTTAAATGCCAATACCTATTTTACATTTCTACGTAGTATTCGTAAACAAATTGATCTTTTTAGAGAGGCAAATATTCCAGTAATTGCTGAACTAAATGTGTTACAGCAACAATTTGGAGTGATTGCCGGTAAAATGTCTGTAACGGTAAAAGGACAGGAATATACGTTGCAACAAGCGGCTTTATTTTTAGAAGACGAGGATCGCTCTGTACGTGAAGAAGTATATTTAAAAATTGCAGAACGTCGTTTTCAGGATCAGGTATCCTTACATGATTTGTTTGATCAATTACTTGAAAAGAGAAATTTAATAGCAGCACATGCCGGTTTTACAGATTATCGGGCTTATCGGTTTATGGAGTTAGGTCGATTTGATTATGATCATACTACCTGTGAACAGTTTCATGAAGCAGTTCGTGATCATGTGATGCCCTTGGTGAACCAGTTATACGAACAGAAAAGAAAAAAATTAGGAGTTGACAAATTACGTCCCTGGGATTTAGAGGCAGAGCCTACTGGAACCAAACCGCTTCGGCCATTTGCTAGTCCCTCTGCGTTAGTCGAAAAAACTATTGCCTGTTTTACGAACTTGAATCCATTTTTTGCTGCCTGCCTCACTCGTATGCAAGAGATGGGACATTTAGATCTCGAGAGTAGAAAAGGCAAAGCACCTGGTGGTTATAATTGTCCACTGGCTGTCAGTGGGGCTCCATTTATATTTATGAATGCAGCGGGTACCCTCGATGATGTTACCACCATGGTACATGAGGGCGGACATGCCATTCATTCTTTCTTATGTCACTCACTTCCGCTTAATGGATTTAAAGAATATCCTACCGAAATTGCTGAAGTAGCGAGTATGACCATGGAGTTATTTAGCATGGATCATTGGAAAGTATTCTTTTCAGATCCAACTGAATTACAAAGAGCAAAAGAGCAACAGCTAGAAAGAGTGATCACCATCTTCCCTTGGATTGCTACCATTGATAAATTTCAGCATTGGATCTATACACATCCTGGGCATACCCATGCCGAGCGTGAAGAACAGTGGATGAATATTGTAGAAGAATTTACTTCTCCCCTTATTGATTTTTCAGGGCTTGAAAAATACCGTCGCGTCCTTTGGCAGCGCCAGCTTCATTTATTTGAAGTTCCTTTTTATTATATCGAGTATGGTATTGCACAATTAGGGGCCATAGGTTTATGGCAGCAATACAAGAAAAACCCAACTGCTGCACTTGAAAATTATTTGCAAGCACTTTCATTGGGGGGTACAAGAACTCTGCCCAACTTATTTGAAGCGGCTGGACTTTCCTTTGATTTCTCAGGTCCGCGCATTAAGCAGCTAATGCAGTTTGTTAAAGCGGAGCTGGATCAAATTACGGTAACCACTTCTTCATAAGGAACTCTAAAGCGGGGCCCCCATACTCCTTCAGCAGTGCCTTTGCCCACTCCAATAATCATATTGATCTCTGCTCCGCAGGGAAGGTTCAATGCTTTTTTGACACGCTTCGCATCAAAACCCTCCATTGGGCATGAATCAAAATCTGCTGCCGCTATCGATAGCATAAAATTCTCTGCTGCTAATGCACAGGATTTATGAACAGTGATACGTTGATCGGCTCTACCCCCAAACCGCATAAAGGGTTTTCGAAGACCTCCAAAAAAACTGATGGCTCTTCGGATCAGGGTTAAAAATCCAAACGGATCGTTTGCATAAGCCAGTGGCATTAACTTACCATAGTAATCCAATCCTCTTTTTTGCAATTTGGTGGGCTCACCAGTAATACTCTGTTGAATTCGTTCTTTATTCCATCGTGCTCTTTTTTTCCAGAGGTCCCCTCTTGTTACAAACACCACTAATTGCTGCGCGGTTCTCCCTGCACCTTGTCCTAAGCAGTATGCTGCAAATCGTTCTTTTTCTTCAGCAGATCGAATCCAGTAAAATTCCCAGCATTGCATGTTGCTGCTATTAGGCGCTAGTATTGCGTGCTGTAATGCTTTTTCGATTACGGCATCTGGCACAGCAATATCTGCTGCAAAGCGTCGGTTGGAGCGACGTCTATTAATAATGGTATCAAATTCTTTCTCTTGAAACATGGCTATTTATTGTTGAATAAAAAAAGCCGTCCGAAACCGGACGGCTTGTAATTTATTGAATACCTGAATTACCAACCAGGATTTTGTTGTGCTTTGATAGTTGGGTTTACGTCAATTTCAGTTTGTGGGATTGGGAATACACGTCTGAAATTAGCATAAGGAACAGCACGAGCAGCAGCTGGGTAATTGGCACCGCGGTTAATGTCTAACTTAAAGCGTTGCATATCCATATAACGCTCTCCTTCAAAAGCCAGCTCTTTTCTACGCTCAGCCATAATATCATTAAATAGAGCTGTACCAGTAGACGCTATTGCAGTAGCACCACGTTGTGCAGTGATTGCATTTACGTAGGTTCTGGCCTCTGTTTCATTTGTGGTAGCCTCTGCAACAATTAGATACATCTCTGAAAGACGTAGCACTTTTGTATCAGAATGATCTCCAACAAAGTTGGGGTATTTGTTTACAAATACAGAAGGCAATCCACCACGAACACCTGTTGCATATAATGCACGGCGAACATCAGCAGCCTCAAGCGAAGCATAAAGGTCATCTGCACAAAGCATATCACCGTAGTTACCGGCTTGGCTATAGATGTAAGATAAAGCATCAAATGCGTTGTTCGCAACGGCATCTGCAGAAACCTCAAAAATTGTTTCAACTCTGTCCGTACGAATAACAGGGTTAGCCCAATAAGCACCGTGACCCGCTGCTGTAATCAATGTAAATCCACCATTGTTGATTACATCTAATGCAGCAGTTCTGGCATTTGTCTTATCATTTTGCGTTAAGAATACGCGAGCTTGTAACGCACGGGCTGCAAATTTGCTGAACTGTGAAGAGTTAGAATAGGTAGTCATCAGATTGTAGGCAGAATTCAGATCCGCATGAATTTGTGCGTATACTTCTGCTACAGTATTACGACCTGGTTTCAAATCTGCATTATACACAGTTACGATAGGAACACCTAGTCCGGCAGGATTGTCTGTGAAAGGTCTTGCAAAATAACGCACCAAGTTAAAATAGCAGAGCGCACGAATAGTACGGGCCTCACCTTTAATTTGATTTACCGTAGCGCCACTTACATTGGCATTGATGATGTTATTAGTTCTCAAGATAATTCCATAGGCTGTTGACCACAAACCAGAAACATCTCCATCAGTCAAGTTGTAAGAGTAGTTATTGAACAGGGTATAACGGTTAGTGTTCAAAACAGACTGATAGGTATTATCAGCCATCATATCTCCAATCACCATTAATGAACGACCGTACATAGCTGTAGAACGTAGTCCAGCATAGGCACCACGCAAAGCAACTAACAAATCAGCTTCAGTTCTCAATGCTTGTTCTGGAGTCAGGTTTGCTGGAGGGTTTAGCTCCAGAAAGCTTTTCTTACAGGAAGAAAAGGTAGTTAGCACCATTGCAACCAGAAGAATTTTTGCAGTTATATTTTTCATAACAGGTAGTTTCAAGTTTATTGAATTAGAGCGTTACGTTTAAGCCAAAAGTGACTGTTTTGGGTATAAATACGTTTAGATTGGTTGTGGCCGAAGTTCCTTGCTCTGGGTCAAATGCAAGACGCTTGTCTTTTACCCATGTCAAGAGGTTACTACCACGTACATACACACGTAATGCTCCAATTTTCAGTTTGCTTAAATCTTGCTTTGGTAGGTCGTACCCAACCTGGAAGTCACGCAGACGAATATAATCGCCTTGCGCTAAGTTAAATGTGGATGCACTTTGAAAGTTTCTATTACCATTGTATATATAACGGGGGATATCAGTGATATCACCAGGCTTTGTCCATCGGTTCAACTGGCGAGCCACTTTATTGTAAACGGCACCATTCCCTGATCCTAAATAGAAACCACTCCAAGAATCATACACCAAATTACCAAAGTTGTAGTAAAGCTGTGCGCTTACAGAGAACCCTTTGTAGGTAATTGTGTTGCTGAAAGATCCAAAGAATTTAGGAAGAGCTTGTCCTACCAACACACGTGCTCCTGCACCTGGGTACGTATTGGTTTTTGTAGTAAGTGTTGTATCAGCATACCAAAGAGGATCCCCATTTGCTGGATCCACGCCGGCATATACCCGTTGGAAGTAGGTAAGTCTTGCCTGTCCAACCCGAAGAATGTAGGAGCCATTTCCGATATCTTTTCCATCAGGCAAACTGGTAATTTTATTTCTGTTGGCAGCGTAGTTGAAGTCAATTTCCCAACGCAAATCTTTAGTTTGTACGGGGATTAAATTAACCTCAAACTCAATACCTCTATTTTCCATAGATCCGATATTACGTCTTGCAGAACCAAAGCCGGATGTCAAAGAAAGGGGCACATTCAAAAGCAACCCTTCTGATTTGCGTACGTAGTAATCGAATGTGATGTTTACGCGACTCTTAAAGATCGAAAGATCGATACCCGCGTCAAAAGGTTTGTTCAACTCCCATGTAAGATTTGGGTCACCCACGTTAGTAGGGGCACTACCCGGACTTTGATTATAGTTAAAGCCGAATCCATAAAGAGGAGGAGAATCGTAGTTACCAATACCTGCGTTACCATTCACTCCAATTGAAGAACGCAATTTCAATTGATTGATGAATGTGAACTTCTCCATGAACTTCTCGCGCTCTAAGTTCCAGGTTGCACCCAAAGACCAGAAATTACCATAACGATTGGCGGCACTGAAACGGGAAGATCCATCACGACGGAAGCTACCAGAAAACACAAAACGATCTTGGAAGTTCAAATTTCCGTTAATGAACTTGGAGTCAAAAGTATAATCACTTATAGTGGCACTAGATAAAACAGGGCTTGCTCCGGATGTGGGATAAACAAGGGTGAGTGAAGGTGGGAATTGGTCAGCGCGTAGAGAGCTAAAATAACCAGCTGATTTTTGGCTTTCCAAACCGGCCTGAACAAATAATGACAGATCACCATTGCTAGTTAAATCTTTTGTGTAATCCAAGGTGTTGGTAAAGGTCCAATTGAAATAACGTGTGTAGTAAGAAAATGCACGACCGTTTGTGGCCTGTCCATCACCATGGATGGGGTTGTTGTATTGATCTTCCTCAGCTGTGTTATAATCAACACCGTAGTTACTGCGGAATTTCAAATTGTCAGAAAATTTATATTCAGCATTAGCGGCACCACGCAAACTCACTTCACGCAAAAAGCGACGATCAATGTCAGAAAGTGCAATTGTATTATGCAAGCCACCCAATGTAGAAGAAATGAGGTTATAAGAGCCATCTTTATTGTATGCAGAACGGGTTGGAAGTAAGAAGTAGGCGCTCAATATTGGGTTACCAAATGCGCCACCTGCAAGCGGAGCACGTTGACTAACCACACCCCCGTTCATATTCACCCCGATGGTTAATTTCTCTGTTGTTTTGTTGTTGATTTTTACATTGAAAGAATTTCTTTTCAACTGAGAATTGATAGAAGTTCCTTCCTGGAAAAAATTACCAGCAGAAATAAAGAAACTTGTTTTGTCATTTCCTCCATCTAAGCTGATATTGTATAAACGTTGACCTGCGATTCTGGTTACCGCATCATACCAGTTGAAGTCAACTCCACTTCCAAGACCCAATGAAGCCAGGGTTGAAGCAGTAGCAGCGGGAGAGGCGCCTAAGTTTACCAATCCTTCACGAGTCAGGTCAAGATATTCTTGTGCGTTTAAGGGGCGGTATAAGCTATTCTCGTATGCGATATCACTTTTACCTGCTTCCATATCAAAACGAACTCTTGTTTTTCCGCTACGACCTTTTTTAGTGGTAACAATGATAACTCCATTGGCACCACGGCTTCCGTAGATTGAAGTAGCAGCTGCATCTTTTAGAACAGAAACCGATTCAATATCGTTAGGGTTTAGTGTACTCAAAATATTAGCTGTGGTTTGTAAACGAGAGATATCACCAGTATTTAAGATAATGCCATCTACAATCCAAAGAGGTTGATTACTTGCACTGATGGAACTGAACCCACGAATCACAATTTCTTGTGTTGCACCGGGCTGTCCGGAAGATGCAACTGATTGCAGACCGGCTACCTTTCCTTGTAATGCTTTATCTACAGAGGTAAAAGGCGTGTTTTCAATTTCAGCAGATTTTACTGTTGAAACTGAACCAGTCAATGTTGCTTTTTTAGTGGTTCCATATCCCACCACCACAACATCTTGTAGGGTAGAGATAGAAGCTTTCAACTGAACGTTAATTTCAGTTTTGTTGCCAATTACCACTTCTTGGTTTGCGAAGTTCAAAGAGGAGAAAACAAGCGTGGTTGTTGAACCCGGTACTGAAATGCTGTAATTACCGTTTGCATCAGTAACGGCACCCGCTTTGGCTCCTTTGATAACAACAGAAGCGTTAGGAACTGGATTGCTGGTTTCGTCGGTTACACGTCCTTTAATTACTTTGTTCTGAGCGGACACCTGGAAACTCACCAATAATCCGCATAGGAATGCGATCAGGCACTTTCTCATTAGATTAGTTTTTTGAGAGTGGAAAGGTAATTAAAATCTTGCTTCTCATTGCATTTGAGTGCCCTGCCCCGCCATTATTTTGTTAAACAGCCCAACTGATTGATTCTGTTGGTCCAGAGGGCTTATTTTTGATAAAACAGTCAAATTCATGAAACTCAGCATTTTTACACTTTTCTTATTTTTTGCAGCCCATTGTGTAAATGGCCAAAATTCTCTAAGTGGTTCATTATCAATTGATAACAAGGCAAAAGTTGGCAAGTTGGAAAACGGGCTGACCTATTATATCCGCTCCAATAAAAAGCCCGAGAAAAAGGTGGAGCTCCGCCTGGTTTTAAATGTCGGGTCCATTATGGAGGATCAGGACCAGCAGGGGCTGGCGCATATGGCAGAACATATGGCCTTTAACGGAACCAAAAATTTTAAGAAAAATGACATTGTTTCTTATTTGCAAAGCATCGGTGTGGAGTTTGGGGGAGACTTGAATGCCTACACTGGCTTTGACGAGACTGTGTACATACTTCCCATTCCAACCGATCAGCCGGGCAATTTGGATAAAGGTTTTCAAATCCTCGAAGACTGGGCGCATCAGGTTACATATCTCGATGAGGATATCAACAGTGAGCGGGGTATCATTTTGGAGGAAAGTCGTTTAGGAAAAAGTGCGGACGAACGCATGTTCAAAAAAGTTTACCCTGAACTTTTTAAAGGATCCAAATATGCCAGTCGATTACCAATTGGTGTTGACAGTATCATCAAAAATTTTCCGCCAGATGCAATTCGTCGTTTTTATAAAGACTGGTATCGCCCAAATCTGATGGCAGTTGTGGTAGTGGGAGATATTGATTCAGAAGAAGCCATGCGCTACATTCAAAAACATTTCTCTGGTCTTAAAAATCCTGCTCAACCGCGTGTACGTGATTATGCAAGCGTACCGCCCTATACTTCCTCCCATGCCATGGTAGTGGCTGATAAAGAAGCAACCGGTTTTGAGTTCAGTGTCAATTTCCCTGCTCGTGCTATTAAGCCCACTTCTACATTGGGGGAATATCGCGCAGACCTGATTCGCAATCTTTATGTTTCGTTACTCAATAATCGTTTTCGTGAGTTAACGCAAAAAGCGGATCCTCCTTTTGTATTTGCAGCTGCGGGGTTCCAAAGCTATGCGCGCTTTCACGAGTCCTTCAATATTGCTGGATCAACCGGAACACAAGATGTGCAAAAGGGATTACAGGCGGCAATGACAGAAGTGGAAAGAGTGAAACGTTTTGGTTTTACCTCAGCAGAGTTGGAGCGTGCTAAGAAAAATATGCTAACAACCTACGAACGGCAATGGAACAATCGTGATAAAACAGAGTCGGCTGTTTATGCAGATGAATACATTAGAAACTTTACGGAGCAAGAGCCTATTCCCGGCATCGAGGCTGAATTTACCTATGTAAAAGAAATGCTACCAGGTATTCAATTATCAGAGGTTAATGCGCTCACTGATTTATATAGAAACGAGAAAAATACGTTTGCTTATGTAACTGGACTGGAGAATGATGAAAAATATAAACTCCCAGCCGTAGCAACTATTAACTCGGTTTTACAGGCAGTTGAAAAAGATGCCTCTATCAAAGCGTATGAAGAAAAAGCAATTGCAAACAACTTGCTGACTACTACTCCGCAGGCTGGTAAAGTAACACGCACTACTCGCAATGCGTTATTGGGTTCAACAGAACTTACGTTGTCTAATGGAGTGACGGTTACCTTGAAGCCTACTGATTTTAAAAATGATCAGATTTTATTCTCCACTACTCGATATGGAGGGCTAACTACCTATTCGTTAGAAGATAAATACAGTGCTGAAAATGCAACGGCCGTAGTAGGCAGTATGGGCTTTGGTGCGTTTTCGCCTACCGATATGCGAAAAGCTATGGCAGGTAAATCCATTGCAGTCAATCCAGTAATTGGTCCCTATACAGCTGGGTTCAGTGGAAGTAGTAGTAAAAAGGACCTGGAGAGTTTCTTTCAGTTGTTTCATCTGTCGGTTACTGAACCAAGAAGAGATAGTGCATTATATAAGTCTTTCTTGCAACGAAGTAAAGCGCAGGTAGCGATGCTGAGTGCTAATCCACAAATTGCATTTATCGATACGCTCTATCAAGTGTTGTACGAAAACAATCCGCTGGCGCCCACAGCAGTTCCGCGCGCTGCCAACTACGATAAAATAAATCTGGACCGCGTGGTTGCTATTTACAAAGAGCAATTGGGTGATGCAGCAGGAATGCACATAACGATGGTGGGAAGTTTTAATGAAGACACGGTTGTATCGTTACTGGAAAAATATGTAGCCAGTTTACCTGCTACAAAACCGAAAAATTATGTTGACAACAAAGTGCGTCCCTTCAAAGGACAAAATGATTTCCAGTTTAAGAAAGGGAAAGACGACAAGAGTTTGATTCTGGGCGTTTTTCATGGAGAAGTTCCTTACAATGCCACCACAGCACTTCAGCTAGAAGGCCTGAGCGAAGTGATGAATATTTCTATCATAGAAGAAATGCGAGAAAAAATTCAAGGAATCTATGGCGGCGGTACGCAGGTTCAGTTAGCAAAATTGCCGGTTGGTAATTTCCAGTTCATCCTCCAGTTGCCTTGCGGTCCCGCTAAGGTGGATACACTGGTAAAAACATTCCGCAGCCAACTTGAAGCCTTGGCTAAAAACGGAGTGGATACGGGATATGTTTCCAAAGTAAAAAAAGCATGGATTGAAAAATACCGAGTGGATAGTAAGAAGAATGAATATTGGCTATCTGCTTTGCAAGAAATAAGATTAGGAGAACGAAATGCCGATCAAGTGGTGAATGCCGAGAAATATTTTAATGCTTTCAGTGGCGCTGATGTAAAAAAAGCAGCTAACCTTTTATTAAATGCAAAAGGAAAAATGATTGCGGTGCAAATGCCAGCCGAATTAAAAACGGAAAGCAAACCTGAAACAAAAGGCTTCTAACATAAAAAGGCTGTCCAATCGGACAGCCTTTTTTTAACCAACCAATCCAACCTTATCTTATTCGTATTCTAGTTCGTTATTAAAAAACTCCCAGGTTACTCTGCAATTTTCCAATTCGCTGTACGCGGACATCTGATCCTGTAAGTGCTGAATAAAAAGATTTACATCAGGGGTAAGGTGCAGTCCGTTTATTGAAATGCTATGTGATTCCATGATTGTTTAACTATTGATATGTAAATATTAAACAAAATGGTTTAAAAACCAAATATTTTCCGATTAGCGCTATAATAATATGAATAGCAGTGCTTTAGGTTGTATCACTTGACCAATATTTTGTTTATCTTGATCAAAACTTACCATGTCTTCCACTCCCAAAAGTCGAAAAGGGTTGGTTTCAGTAATCACTGCCTCCTCGGTGGGCACACTGATCGAGTGGTATGATTTTTACATATTTGGAAGTTTAGCTGCCATCATTGCAACTAAGTTTTTTCCTGCTGGCAATCCAACCCTTGCGCTTTTATCAACGCTAGCCACTTTTGCAGCAGGATTTGTAGTTAGACCATTTGGTGCACTTTTTTTTGGAAGACTTGGAGATTTAGTGGGTCGTAAGTATACCTTCTTGCTTACACTAGTACTCATGGGGCTCTCTACTTTTTTGATTGGCTGTGTTCCTGATTTTTCTACCATTGGTTACGCAGCACCTATACTAGTTTTGTTGTTGCGTTTATTGCAAGGCTTGGCGTTAGGGGGTGAGTATGGAGGGGCAGCCACCTATGTGGCGGAACATGCACCTGAAGGAGAACGAGGATTTTGGACTGCTTGGATCCAGACTACTGCAACAGTTGGATTGTTTTTATCCTTGCTGGTAATTATCACTGTGAAAGGAAATATGTCTGCTGCTTCATTTGCTGATTGGGGTTGGCGTATTCCGTTTTGGCTTTCTATTATAATGGTTGGGATTTCTATATTGATTCGTTTGCGCATGCAGGAGTCCCCACTTTTTTTAGCTGCAAAAAAAAGTGGACAAGTTTCTTCCAACCCGCTCCGGGATAGTTTCACTAAAAAATACAATTTCAAATTTGTGTTAGTAGCATTATTGGGGGCTACGATGGGGCAGGGAGTAGTTTGGTATACTGGGCAATTTTATGCACTGAGCTTTATTCAAAACACGTTGAGAGTGGAAGTAGCGCAGGCCAGTGAACTAATCATGTGGGCGTTATTATTTGCTACTCCATTTTTTATTTTCTTCGGCTGGTTATCCGATAAAGTAGGTCGCAAATGGATCATGTTGACTGGAATGTTGATGGCAATAGTTTGTTATCGGCCACTTTATACGGCAATGTATGAAACAGGTCTTGCTGCGGGTGGAGGAACCCTTCCTGTTACATTGGTATTGGATACTGCCAATTTTTGGAAAATGGTAGGGTTGGTTTTTGTGCAAGTATTTTTTGTTACCATGGTCTATGGTCCCATTGCTGCCTTTCTGGTTGAACTATTTCCGACGGCTATCCGCTATACTTCTATGTCGTTACCCTATCATGTTGGAAATGGAATTTTTGGTGGTCTGCTTCCTGCTATTGCTACCTATCTTTCAACCAAGGCAACAATTGCTAATGAAACGGCTCTACAGCAAAACCTCCCTTTGCCCTATGAGCAACCCTATTTAGAAGGACTCTGGTATCCAATTGTAATTGCTTCTGTCAGTTTTATTATTGGGGCACTTTATATTCAGGCTACACCTCAACAAAAAAATTAATATGCTCAATCGTTTACGAAGATTTATGGGAATAGGATGGATGGCGATCGGGATCATTAGTGGGTATTACTTGTTGATGTCCCAAGCTATTCCTAAGTTTCAGAGCAGTCAGGCTGCAGATAAGATTCCTGCTATTATTTATGCATTTATTTTGACCCCTCTTATTGTTGGTAGTTTTTTAATATTTGGGTTCTATGCTTTGAAAGGTGAATACGATCAGCCTGAATGAGTAATTTTGTATCATGACAGCCCAAGTAGAGCGCTATTTATATTTGATACAGCAGGTGGGCAGTCGCTATTATTTTGTAGCAGGGATTGCTTTTTTATTCTTTTACATACTTTTTCGATCTCGTATCCAACATCGTAAAATCCAAATCAAGTTTCCTTCCAATCGGGATTATTGGCGAGAAATATTCTATTCTTCCTTTACTATTTTATTATTTGCACTAATTCCTTATTTCCTGGTTTTTAATCCTGCCGTTCGTCCTTATACGCAACTCTATTCGCAAATTAGTGAGCGAGGGTGGCTTTATTACTTTGCTTTATTTCCTGTTTTATTTTTTATTCATGATGCCTATTTCTATTGGATCCATCGATTGATGCATCATCCTGTTTTGTTTCGCTGGTTTCATCTGGTTCATCACCGCTCTACTAACCCCTCACCCTGGGCTGCCTACGCTTTTCATCCGTTAGAAGCTTTCCTGGAAGTAGGCATTTTTGCGCTTTTCCTTTTTTTATTTCCCATCCACCGAACGCATCTCCTGTTATTTTTTCTACTCTCTATTATCTATAATGTTTATGGACATTTAGGATGGGAGCTTTATCCCAAAGGCTTTAACAAAACTTGGGTGGGGCGCTGGATCAATACCGGAGTTGCGCATAATCAGCACCATAAATATTTTACAGGTAACTATGGGTTGTATTTTTTGTTTTGGGATCGCTGGATGGGAACGCTTCGAAGCGAATATGATACATCATTTGATGAGGTAACCTCCCGTTAAAACAATGCGAAATAATCTAGCTATGCTGCAAGCCCTGCGCCAACAATTTTTGCTTCGTTCTGATATTACCTACTTGAACTTTGGCTCTTTTGGCGCTTGTCCTCGTCCTGTATTTGAACAATACCAGCGTTTTCAGTTAGAATTAGAACAGGAGCCTGTTCAATTTATTGTGGAGACGGGTCCGCAATACCTGAATACCTCTCGCAAAGCATTGGCTTCCTATGTCAATGCCGATTCCGATGATTTGGTTTATGTGGTTAACCCTTCGCATGCTGTAAATATTGTGGCAAAAAGTTTAGCCTTACAACCTGGTGATGAGATTCTTACTACATCACTTGAGTATGGTGCTTGTGATCGGACCTGGGAGTTTTATTGTGGTAAGAGTGGGGCCCACTATGTGAAGCAGCCCATACAGTTGCCACTCGTTTCTCATGAGGAATTTGTTGATCAGTTTTTTAAAGGAGTTACTTCAAAAACTAAACTTGTTTTTTTAAGTCATATCACCAGTAGTACTGCTTTACGTTTTCCAGTGGAGTTGGTTGTGAAAGAAGCCCAAAAAAGAGGCCTGCTCACTTTTGTTGACGGGGCACATGCACCAGGACAACTTCCACTTGATCTAAAGACCTTGGGTGCTGATTTTTATACGGGTGCTTGTCATAAGTGGATGATGACACCAAAGGGTAGTAGCTTTTTGTATGCTAAAAGAGAAAGACAGGCCTTGTTGGATCCACTAGTAGTTAGCTGGGGTTACAAAAGTGATCATCCCTCTCACTCTGCCTTTTTAGACTATCATCAAACACAGGGTACCCGAGATTTTTCTGCCTTTTTATGTATTCCTGCCGCTTTGGAATTCATGCAAAAGTTTAATTGGGATCAGGTATCAGTAGCTTGTAGAGCCCTCGTTCTTGAAAATGCACCGCGTTTTTATGATTTATTAGGTGCCTCACCGCTGGCTCCGCTGAATGATCAGTTTATTCTTCAGCTATGTAGTTTTAAACTACCTACGCACGATGCAGAGCGAATTAAATCTATACTTTTTAAACAATATCATATTGAGGTGCCAGTGATGCGTCATGGGTCTGATGTCTATTTACGGTATTCTATTCAAGCATTTAATTCGCAAGAAGACCTCGATAAACTATACGAGGCACTGAAAGCTATCAAGCATCAATTTTAGATAAGGATAGTCGTACCTTTGCGGCCTTATTAAAAAATTGTGAACTATGGATGTAGTTAATGCGTTGCAATGGAGATATGCCTGTAAGAAAATGAGTGGAGCTTCTGTGGCACCTGAAAAAGTCGAGAAAGTATTAGAAGCAATTCGATTAGCCCCTACTTCTATGGGTTTTCAGCCACTTTCAGTTTTGGTGATCACAGATTTGGAATTACGAAAAAAAATCTTGCCGATTGCCAATAATCAGTCACAGGTTGTGGACTGCTCACATCTTTTAGTTTTTTGTGCCTGGAATCAATTTACGCCTGCTCAAGTAGAAGCTTACATGCAATTAATAATGGATACGCGCGGGGTAACGGCAGAATCCATAAGTGGGTTTAAACGCGGGTTGGAAAATTTATTGGCTAATCGTTCACTCGAAGAAAATAAAGAATGGGCGGCTAAGCAAGCTTATTTGGCTTTTGGCGTAGGTATTGCCGCTGCTGCTTTAGAAGGGGTGGATGCCACTCCTATGGAGGGATTTAATCCAACAGCATTAGATGAACTTCTTACATTGGAAAAGCAGGGTCTTCGCAGTGTATTAATGCTACCGTTAGGACAAAGAGACCTCGTCAATGATTGGTTGCTAAAGCTTCCAAAAGTGCGGCGTAGCGCTGATCAGTTTTTTATTCATTATGAATAGTTGTTTGCAATTTATCTATTGCAAAAATTCCTCATAAAGAATTTGTAAGGCTTCTCGTATAATAATCGGGTATCCCTCTTTGTAGGTTACCCGGCTTCCATTACAGATTACGATCATTCCATTTTTTCTTTGCTGATCAAAGAACATAGCACTGTTTAGTCCGTATGCTGAACCGGTATGTCCTGTAAGTGTGCGTCCAGGTATTAGTTTATCCGTTTTCCAAAGGGCTAAACCATATTGATCTGATCCATCTGCCGAGAGAGGTGTTTGCATGACTTTAGCTGTTTTTTTCTTTAGTAAACGACCCCCTTTGTATTTACCCATTTGGCAGTGCATCATCATATAGGTTGCAAGTCCGGTTGCTGAAATTTTTAATCCTCCGGTAGGGGAAAAGAGAGGAGTGCTTCTGCCCATTTTGTAGCTATTTAGTTCGCTACTTCGGGAAGCGTATGCTCCCGCGCTGGGTAGAAATTTATTATCTGCTGTTTTGTATTCGTACAGTGTTGCAAATTTTTGATTATCTAGCGAGTCTACACAATACCCACCCTCAATTCCAAGTGGATTGAGTATGGTTTGTTTTATATAGGCATCAAAACGAACCCCTGTTAATCGCTCTAAGATGGTTCCTGCAATATTAAAATTGAGGTTGCAATATTGATACCCTGCTCCTGGCGCATAATTATTAAAGCATTTAGAAAAATCCGGATTGGTTGCCGGATCGATCACATCCAAGTTGAAATAACCTTGGCTATCATTCAGTGAAGAACGGTGCGATAATAAAAGACGAAGCGTAATTATTTTATCGGGATAGGCGGGGTTTCGTACCGGGAAACCAAGTAGACTACTTACGTCGTCTTCTAGTGTAATTCTTTTTTCTTCTACCAGTTGTAATAAGGCCGTTGCTGTAAAGGATTTTGAAATGGATGCTATACGAAATAATGATTGATCGGTAAGGGGTTGATTATTTTCTAGATTTTTATAGCCCAGGGACTGCTTGTAAATAATTTTGTTGTTTTTGACAACTACCACCGCCAAACCGACTGCAGGGGTTTTCTCTACCAATTGCTGTAGTCTTTTTTCGGCATTTTGTGGCTGCGCTATCAGCTGTATCGATAGTAAGCCAATAAATAGCAGGGTTATAAATTTTTGCATATCAGCCTTTTCTGGATTCCTTAGCAAATTGAGTTATTCCCTCAACTAATACATCTAAATCTTTTAGGGTAGTATACACATTGGGTGTTACACGAATTCCCTTGATGTTTTCCCATTCAATGGCTACAGTGTGGATTTTAAACTTATCAAGTAGGAAACTGTCTAGTGAAGCCGGCGATTTTCCTTCAACGATTACATTACCAATCGCACAACCCCATCGGGCGTCCAAGGATGTATTCAGTTTAACCCCTGGCACCTCCTTGACTTTGTTCATCCAGTAATTTTTTAAATAATGAAGTCGCTTCATTTTTCGCTCTATTCCAAGTAGATCATGAAAATCGATGGCTTTGCCTATTGCCTGTTCGATAAAAAATGGACGGGTACCTAGTGCTTCAAATTTTCGAATATTATCTTCTTTTGGATTGCTGGCAGCAAAAAGCGGATAGAGGGAAGCAATATGTTCTTTTTTCACATAAAGCATTCCAGCACCAATTGGGGCATACAGCCATTTATGTAAACTTGTGGCAAAATAGTCGGCTCCTAATTCAGGGATTTTAAAATCAAAATGTGCAAAACTGTGTGCTCCATCTACAATTACTTTTATGCCACGTTTATGTGCTTCCTCTGCAATTTTTTTTACGGGGATGATTTGGCCATTCCAGTTGATGACATGCGTTATATGTACTACTTTAGTACGACTGGTAAATGCGTTAACATATTGCCTAACCAGATAGTCTTCGTCTTCGCTGGGTAATTCCAAACTAATCCAGACCATTTTTATCCCATCGCGTTCTTCTCGCTGTTTGTACGCATTGACCATATTGGGATAATCCTGTCTGGCTGCAACAATTTCATCTCCTTTTTCAAGCGTCAAGCCAAATATGACAGTCTCTAAGCCCTCTGAAGAATTTCTGTTAATGGCGATCTCTTCTTTACTACAGCCAGACAGCGCTGCTAGTCTTTTTCTCAAGGGTTCGCGTCCCTGGTCCAGAATACGCCACATGTAATAGCTCGGCGCTTCATTCGAATAGTCGTAGTAGCGCTTCATGGCTTCCTGCACCGTGCGGGGAGCAGGACAAACGCCACCATTATTGAGGTTAATAATTCCTGGAGATACGGTAAACGATTGCTGAATAAAATACCAAAAGTCTTCCTCTGTAGCCAATTGGTCTGGCGAGAGTGATTGAACATTTTTCAGTGTAGTTTCTAGGTCGGCAGCCCATATTTTGGATGCCAAACCTCCCATCATCGTGGAAGCGGAGAGTAGACTAAGCCCTTGTAAAAACTTACGGCGGGGAGCATTTCCCATATAAGAGATTTTAATTACTATTCTTCAATAGACGGTCAATTGCACTAGCAAGCTCTTTGTCTTTCTCCGTGATTATATTCCCAGCATCATGCGTACTCAACCATATCTCCACGGTATTCCAAACATTGGTCCATGTAGGGTGATGATCCATTTTTTCAGCTACCAGTGCAACACGAGTCATAAAATCAAACGCCTCCTTAAAATCGGGGAAGACAAATTTTTGATATAGCTGATTATTGATTTCTGTCCACATACTATTAATAGTAATAGCCAAAGATGATATTCATTTCGTCCTGGCTGGTCAGGCCAAATCCAACGGCCACTGAACTGGTATTATAGTAAGTTACTTCTGAGGTAAGTCCTTCTCCTGGTTGTAGTACGATCGGTGTTGTAAACGATTTTACGAGGGGGTGCTCCCAGTCAGTATTGGTATATATGATTTCACCATTGCGAGCGCCACCAAAAATCTTTATTACAAATTTTTCCCCGTACTTATGAAAATGCGAAGTCAGCATTACAACGCGGGTAAGGGTGGGGAATGTAAAGTTTTTGGAGATGGTTCTCCGCGTAAAAGGGGGGATATAAATTTCAAGATTATTTAAATCAAGCATCTTTACTTCATATTGTACTGACGAACGTGGAACCGTATAAAAGTTCACATAATTCCTACCTTGTAATACCAAATTCGTGAAGTTGAAGTAATGCGAGTTCAGGTCAATCGGAAGATTCGGTTTGATCTTAATTGCAGTTCCTGCAGGTAATGTAACATCTGTGTTTACATCGGTGCCTCCTCCCAGAAAGATGTGATTCTGCATTTGTAGGACCGTTGATTGATTTAATACACCTGTTACTGGATCGCGTAAATCTCTCAGTGTATTGAGTGGCGGAAGTAAATTTTCATTTCTAAATGTATAAGCTACAAAGTGGTGACTATTTGAAGCTCCTCTAAGTTGAATTCGATTTACAAACAACGTATCACTATTCGGCGTATTTTTTCTTACAAAGATTTCGCGTTCAAAATTTTTGGGAATTTCAAATGGGTCGATGGTCATTTGAAATCCTGTGCCGGGTGCAGGAGGGGGAAGTGGTTCAACTGTCAACTGGCAGGCGGCACTGTCTTTTAAAATTGCATCATCTACTGCTGAACTGGTTTTGCTGGCGCCCGCAATGATCCATCTTTTGATAAATTCTACTTGACCTCGGCTGAGTACTTTGCCACCCATAGGCATAGGAGCCCCAATATTGCCTGCATGATGACCTGATTCGCAGGTTATTTTATGAAATAGAAAACTCTTGTCTACTTCTCCCGGTTTTACCAATAGCCACCCATTACTTAGCGCGGTGGGATGCTGAGGTGATTTATTAATCAAGGCATCATAACTGCTACCTGCAGAAAGCACTAATTTATGCTGCGCATACGTTGCGTCGTTGGTTGAAGCATGACATCCGCTAAATGCACAATTAGGAGTTAGAATCTCGTCCTGGATCAACTCGAAGTCTGCACGCCCCTCTGCTTTTTTACATCCTGGACTACTCAAAAGTCCTGCTCCTATCACTACCACTAGTATGGTTGATACTGCGCTTATTCTGTTTCTGAATTTTTCAAAAATCATCGGTTTAATTTCTTCTGGAAAGTTAACTAAATTTAAGGCTACTAATACCGGGAATATGCAACGAAGACAGTTATTAAAGAAATCTGCATTTGCAATGCTTTCTTTTTCAATGGCTCGCGATTTGATGGGGGCTCCATTGAGTAGGGTTGCCAGTGCGTCATTACCCGATAACACGGGAGCTATTATTTTACGTGCCAATGAAAACCCACATGGTCCTTCGCCCCTGGCCCGTACAGCTATGCAAGAGGCAGTAGCTATTTCCAATCGCTATCAATGGGACATGAATGGGTTATTACGCGAACGAATAGGTTTGCTTACTAATCATACGCGTGAGCATATTACCTTGGGGGCGGGTTCTTCTGAATTATTGGGGTTGGTTTGCCTATGGGCCTCTTATCAAAAAGGGCATGTGATAGCTTCAGAGCCTACTTTTAAATTATGGATGCCCGCTGCACGAAAAATGGGTTTAGCCACGCAGTTGATTCCATTAACTGCTACAAAGCACAATGACCTGGAGCGAATGCTGGCTAGTATTAATAGTGAAACGCGTCTGGTTTATTTATGTAACCCTAATAATCCAACAGGTACGGCGCATGATAAAAAAACGTTGGAAAAGTTTGTTGAGCAAGCCTGCAAGTCTTGTATAGTATTAGTGGATGAGGCCTACACTGATTATTATGATACAGCTTCCTTGGCTCATCTGGTCAACCAGCAGCCTAATTTGATTATTGCAAAAACATTTTCAAAAGTATACGGGATGGCGGGTGCTCGTGTTGGCTATTTACTAGCTCAACCTTCTCTCATTCGAAGTTTGAACGAGTTACAAGCTTGGGCAAACGCGGGTCCCTCTGCAGTTTCTATGCGTGGTGCACTAGCTGCTATGGACGATCACGCATTTGTTGTTTTCTGCAAAGCTGAAAATCATAAAGCGAAAGAAATTTTCTGTCAAGGATTAGCTGAATTAAAAATTCCATTTATTCCCTCTGTTACCAGCTTTGTTTATTTTGATGGTGCTGCTTATTCAAAACCGATACCAAACTTTTTACAGTCTCATCAAATAGTAGGAGCTCGTTCTTTCGAGGAAAAGAGCACCTGGCTTCGGTTGAGCGTAGGAACAACGGAGGAAATGAAACGTGTAGTAGAAGTCCTTAAGGCGGGCCGCTAGTCTAATTATAATTTCCGAATTGGAATATAGATGTGTTCCTCTGATGAGGGGTCTCCATTTTTATATTTATCGCCCAGCAACTCAAAATGAGGTCGCTGGTCAAGTGCGTATCCAGAGCGAGGCAGCCAGCTGCTATAGATATATTGAAAAATTTGCATGTCATTTCCTTTGTGATGAAATACGGCATAGCTGCCACCGGGTAAAGTAAATTTCTCACATGCTTCTGGCACATTTGTATGATCCTTTACAGCCACCAATGCCCATTTTTTAAAAATGAGCGCAGGGTTGAATTGATCAAAATAGTGAGCGGGGTATTCTTGTAAGGAATACCGACCGGTATCAAGCCGATTGGATATTGTTTTTATAAGAGGGCCAAATGATCCCCAAAGCTCGGAAGTCCGGTTTTGTTGTAGGGACATTTCAAGATGTTTCCCTACCAAAAGATTTTCAGGAATATTTGTAATCGTCGGGACTGTCAATAACTATGTTATTGTTTTTTTGAGTTACTCACTTTTACAATTTCAAAGTATGTAGATTTAAAACGATCTCCCTCAAATGTGCCCTGCACTTTTGCTTTCTTAATTGCATTACAAAATCCATCATCTGCGTGGGCATCACCATGATCATCTATTGAAGTTCCTTCTACTAAATAAACTTTATCATTCCACTTGATTGCAAGAGGACAGCCTTCTGCTTTCAATTTAAAATTACAAGTACCGCAACTAGCAAGTACTTCATACGTTTTTTTCTTTTTATCTATTTGTTTGACTGGCTGTTCTTGTGCTTGCGCAAAAAGTCCAATAAACAGTCCCAAAAGTGTTAACGTGATTCTCATATAAATTATTTTATTAGTGAACGGGTTCAATAAGATCCCACAAGTTTCCATATAAATCTTTAAAGACACAAACTTTACCAAACATTTCTATTCTTGGTTGTTCCATGAATTCTACACCCTTACTCAAATACTTGTTATAGGTTATTTCAAAATTATCGGTGTGTAAAAATAAAAACACACGACCTCCGGTTTGGTTTCCAATTGCTCTTTCCTGGTTTGGTGTAGCGGCTTTGGCTAATAAAAGCGAAGCCTGTTCTGGATTTGGAGAAACAACAACCCAACGCTTTGTTGCCGATAATATCGTATTCTCTATCAACTGAAATCCAAGTACGTTTGTATAATACTGAATAGCTTCGTCGTAATCACGCACAAGTAAGCTTAACTGAAACAGACGTACGTTGGACATACACTCGATTATTCTTTTTCAATTAAATTTTCATCAATTTGATATAAAGATATTCGTTCAAGTTCAACAGAGGCTTTTTGCTCCGTAATCGCCAACTTAATTTTGCTAATTGCTGCTGTTGGGAATGTAAGAATACGCTTTGCTCCTATGGTTGTTCCCTTAATTGTTGAAATCTCCAGATTATTCTTGTCATAAAAAGTTATACTAAATTGACTGCAGGATTGCCCATTTTTTAGATTCTCCATGAGGACGATGCAATTTGCCTGTGTTGGCTTATTTAATTTTATTTCAAGGGCTTGATTAGATCGGGTATGGTTGGTTCCTTTGGTAGTTAGCAAGTCCTTTTTAAAGTTTGTATCAATCAGTTTTTTTAATGCTACTAATGCTACTGAATCTTCTGCTGCAATCCTGCCGGTAGCATCTGGAGGTATATTCAGTAACAAATTGGCGCCTCTTCCCACACTTTTTAAATACAGTTGAAATAATTGTTCCGCTGATTTTACTTTTTTATTTTCTGTTTCTTTCCAAAACCACCCGGGTCTGATACTAACATCGCATTCTGCTGGAATCCAGTTTTTACCAAATTTATTTCCATTTTTTAGTGTATCAGTGGAAGGCCCCTTGAGTCCTGCTTCAAATCCATCTGTATTCAATAAATTCCAATTAGTGGTTCCTGCAATGCCTTTTTCATTTCCTACCCAGCGGATATGTGGACCAACATCGCTAAAAATTAAAGTTTGGGGTGAAAGCTCTTGTACTGTTTTGCGGTATAATTCCCAGTCGTATACTTGCTTTTTCCCATTAGGTCCTTCTCCATTAGCGCCATCCCACCATAATTCCCAGATGGGTCCATATTGCGTAAAGAGTTCTTTCAACATTCGCACAAATATTTGATTGTATTCGGCTGTTCCATAATCAGGGTGATTACGATCCCAGGGCGATATATACACCCCAAATTTTAATCCATACTCTTTGCAAGCCTCGGATAGTTCTTTTAATACATCTCCTTTTCCATCTTTCCAATTACTTTCTCTGACGGTATGCGTGGAGTATTGACTGGGCCAAAGGCAAAAGCCATCGTGATGTTTTGCTGTAATGATAATGCCTTTTGCTCCCGCTTGCTTTGCTAACCGACACCATTGACGCGTATCTAACTTTGTAGGATTAAACAGTGAAGCCGATTCGCTCCCTGTTCCCCATTCTTCACCGGAAAAGGTGTTCGGTCCAAAATGTGCAAACCAGTAATATTCTAATTGATGCCAGGCAAGTTGTGCAGGCGAGGGTTTGGGGGATTGTGATTGAGCTAATAGAAACACTGCCCATCCCGTTGCACAGAGTAAACACAAAAATCTTTTAATCATACAGCGATTTACTGAAATGGATCAGCCCATTTTTGATCTGTATATACGGCTGATCCGGTGAGTGTTTTCAGGAAAGCAATCACCGCATCTACTTCTTGTTGATTCAGATTTAGGTTTTGTCCAAATCCGTTGGGGCGCAGTCGTTGATCTAACCTTGTATTACCCGGAGCAAGATTAATTTGCCCATAATGACCAATAGCTGCTTGTAATGTTCGGATTCCTCCTGTATGCATCATTGGTCCATTAGGCTGCCCATCTGTTCCCACTAAATCCCGAAGTGAAGGAGCCCTGGTATTATTAATATCAATGCCGGGAGCATTTAAGTTTCCAATAATTCCATTGTTACCTGTATTTGGGTCTATATCAAATTCAGGCGCTGCATGACAGCCAGCACAACCCAAACCACCAGCGGTCCGAACTCCCGTAGCATTAAATTGTGGTGGCGTCAAAAACATATTTTTTCCCATATTTTCTTGCTGTGTAAAATTGGGAAATGCTTGTTGCTCTTGTGTAACCTGCGCTCTGCCTATATCATACTTTGAATCAAAAGATTGAATACTGCGTACAAATTGCGATAAGCATTCTTGTAGTCGAGACTCTGTTACTGTTTGGTTACCATATACAAATTGAAAGAGTTCTTTATAGTAGTCTAAATTTTGAAGTTTAGTTAGTAAAGTTGTTAGTGCTGGGCGTCCATTCTGACCACTAAACCCCATCTCAGCATGATCTTGTATAGGTTTTGTTGTTTGCTGTTCAAGGGTGGCAGCTCGTTCGTCCCAGAAAAATTTTGCCTCGTTCGCGAATCGTGCGTTGATGAGTCGCATGGAATGACGTCCAGTTCTTCCATTTTCTACTCCTAAGCTGGCTAGCGCTGTATCTCCAAATGCAAATTTTTGGATATGGCAGCTACCACAAGAAATAGTGTTGTTAATACTAAGCTGCTTATCATAAAATAGCACACGACCTAACGTGGCTTTTGCATTACTGATATTATTCCCGGCAGTATTGTCTTTTAGTATATAGGCGGGTTTGCCTTGGTTAGCATAATTAGCAAGATTAGCAGGATCAATGCGGGTACCAAACTTTGCCTGAATGGCAGGATAAGAATCTTGGCTGCTATTGTTCTTTTTACAGCCGAACCCATTTATTATCAGGATACATGTCAGGAGGAGGATTGGCAGGGTAGTGGTAGGTTTCATGCTTGTGTATTATAGCAAATCAGACCTTTTTTTAATTCTTAGGTTTAAGCCTACAAGGTACACTTTTACTCGAAAATCTTTCCTTAACTTTCTTTTATGAAAACGAAAGTAGTTCAGCTATTTCTTGCTTTAACCATGTGTATTGGCTTCTCCACCATAAACGCTCAATCCACTCTATTTAATGGTAAAGATCTAGCTGGTTGGCAAGTTCATGGTACTGAAAAGTGGTATGTCGATCATGGTGATTTGATTTGTGAAAGCGGACCGGACAAGGAGTATGGTTATTTGTCTACCATAAAAGCGTACAAGAATTTTGTATTAAAACTTTCGTTTAAGCAAGAGGCTAATGGAAACAGTGGTGTGTTTTTCCGTTCATCTGTTAAAGGAGTAATTATTAAAGGATGGCAGGTAGAGGTGGCGCCACCGGGGCAACATACAGGAGGAATTTATGAGTCCTATGGTCGTGGCTGGCTCATCAAGCCAAACCCTAAAAATGAAAAGTATTTAAAAATGGAAGATTGGAATCAACTCAGAATTAAAGTCAAGGGGGATCAGGTTACTACGTATTTAAATGGTCACAAGATGATTCAACTGCAAGATGAAAAAATTGGTGCCGGAGAGGGTAGTATTGCCTTGCAGATTCATTCGGGAGGCGGTATTAAAGTTCGTTGGAATAATTTTAAAATTAGAGAATTATAATATGCGAAATGTAACCTTGCTTATCCTTGCATTTTCAATTCTTGCAGGTTGTCAAGCGCCAAAAAAAATAGCTTCAACTAATCAATGGATCCAATTATTTGACGGCAAGTCGTTGGAAGGTTGGCGCGCTTATAACGGAAAGGCACTTCCACCGGGTTGGGGTGTGGTGAATGGAGAGATGACTTTTAGCACAACAATGATTTTAGAAAAGGACTATGACTATAAAGGAAGTCGTGATATTATTTATGGGGCTCGTGCGTTCGACAATTTTGAATTAGCGGTGGAATGGAAAATTCCTCCCGGAGGAAATAGTGGAATCTTTTATCATATAGCGGAAGGTTATCGTGGTATACCTGAAGTTGCACCTGAGTACCAATTAATTGATGACGAACATTACACTGATTTTCATGATATCACTTCCTATAATAAAAGCATTGGAGTAACCGTGAATCCTCACAAGCTTCAACCCTTACAGTCTACGGGAGCTGATTATGCTATGTACCCACCCGATGCCTCACAAAAAGCCACTCGCCCAGCAGGAGAGTGGAATGAAACACGTATCATTTTTACAGAGAAGGAAGTGCAGCATTGGTTGAATGGAAAATTGATTGTACGATTTGTTCCCTGGTCAGAAGATTGGATAGCCAAGAAATCAAGTGGAAAGTGGGGATTGTCTCCTGATTATGGAAAGTTCAAAAAAGGATTTATTGGGTTTCAGGATCATGGAAGTTCTTTGTGGTTTAGAAATATTCGAATTAAGCCTCTTTAATATGGAAAAACGCGAGTTTATTAAACTTTCTACTATGGCGCTTGGTGCCTCTTTTTTGCCGTTTTCAAGTTGGTCACGCGGAGCGGGTAAATCTATTATTCGTACTGCACATATTGGTGTGGGGAATATGGGGATGGAAGATTTGAAAGCAATTGCCTCTCATCCGCAGGTTGAAGTAGTTGCCTTATGCGATGTAGATCAAAATTACCTGGCTGCTGCACAAAAGCTTTTCCCGAATGCCAAAGTATTTAGTGATTATAGATTACTCTTTAAAAAGATTCACCGGAAAATTGATGCTGTAGTGGTGTCTACTCCCGACCATACCCATGCACCCGCTTCCTTACTTGCCATGAAACACGGGAAAGCGGTATACTGTCAAAAACCGCTGACTCATTATGTGGCTGAATCAAGAGAAATGCGTCGTGTTGCCGAGAAAAAAGGTCTTGTAACACAAATGGGGATTCAGGTTCACTCTTTTTATGATTATAAGTTGGCCACATTATTGATTCGTGGTGGATTGATTGGTAAGGTGAGTAAAGTGATTGCTTGGTCCAATAAAAACTGGGGCTACAACGGTGCTGCTCCATTGGGCGATGATCCCATTCCGACTACGCTTGATTGGAACTTATGGTTGGGAACTTCGCCAGAAAGGCCTTATAAAAAAGGCTATTACCATCCTGGTAATTGGCGTAAGCTGGTGGATTATGGCTGTGCTACGCTGGGTGACATGGGCGTTCATATTTTTGACACCCCTTATAATGCCTTAGAGCTGGGGGTTCCTAGTACTATCACAAATAACTGTCGTCCTGCCACAGGATTTGGATACCCAGAACGAAACGTGGTGCATTATACTTTTGAAGGAACAGCTTACACGACACCAGTTTTTGAATGGGTTTGGTATGATGGGGTAGAAGGTCCTGCTGATTCGCCTGAATTACAGCTACCTCCCGGGGTTTCAATTCCAGATCAGGGTGCTATTTTCATTGGAGAAAATGGGAAGCGATTACTGTTGCCCCATTTTATGCAGTTGCCTCGCTTGTTGGTTGGGAATTCAGTTGCTGAGTATTCTATTAAGCAGTTTGATCCACAAAGTAGTTTAGGTGAACCCATTCGTGATTATGCAAAAGAATCCCCTTTACACTATCATGAGTTCATCAATACATGTTTAGGGAAAGCCGCTTGTTCTGCTCCATTTACTTATGCTGCAAAACTGACTGAAACAATATTGTTAGGTGTTATTGCGGGACGTTTTCCAGGTAAAACATTGCATTACGATAAAGAACAATCTGCATTTAGAGAAACAGAGGCAAACATGTATTTAAGCGGAGCCTACCGAAAGTTTTAATGACTATTGCGCGGATTGGGACTTATTTCTTTTTTTTAATTTCTGGTAATCCAAGAAATATATAAGTCTAGCTGTTAACTCTTTGCCTTGTTGTGTAGTGAGTACTTCCCTTAAGTTTTTACTATAGGATTGGAAGCGACTTCCGTCAATACTATAATCCAAAGGCATCCAATTTTTCCACCCAATAATCAATCTGCTGCCATACATAAAGTCCCAGGTATAGAAAACATCCAGGTTGTATGCATTGTAATTATTATCAACGCCTGCTATAAAGGGGCGGTCAATCCAATATCCCTTTGCGTCTACATTAAAGAACTTTTCATAAGTAACCCGACTCCAGTAATGTCTGGCTCGAAGTGTAAGAAACATTCGGGGTGTAAAGTTGAGTAATCCTGTGAGTATAGTGGTTTGCTGGAATACATCTCGCCATCCGATGATAGGCTCGCCATTTGCTTCTCTCCGAAAGGCATAACCCACATTACCCATATCTCGACTTCCCTCGCTACTTAACGTGAGGCTAAACCAATCATTGAATCGATAACGAAATGAAAATTCGTATCGAATAAACTCTGCATTATTGAAGGCAGGCGTTGTTGCATACCCGGCTTCTGCACCTAAGTAAAATCTTTTACGGCTATCTGTACTTCCTGTAAATCCTACATAGTGCCAAGGCATTGATCGAACAGAGCGGCCTGGAGTACGCAGCTCAAAAAAATCATTTTGCCAGATGGGTTTAGCTAAATATTGGATATTGACATCCCAGAAATTTTTCAGGAAATAAAAAGCAGTAGCTCCAATTTCAACTTCTCGCCAAGCAAAAGGCTTGTATAAATAAGAGTTAGAAGCTTTTAGTGTGTATCTGTAGCTTAAAAATCTTTTAGTTGGTGTAAACTGATTGTAACTGGCATTTAAAATTGTATTGAATTCATTAGGAGCCTGCAGATATCCTAAATCATTGGGGTCGTAACGATCTGATTCAACACTTTGTGCCAAGCTAAACTGTACTTTTCCACTCACTTTTCTAAAACTTAATCGAGTGGTAAACCCGTCATAAGGGTCTTGGCTTTTAATGGTGCTGTATCGAGCAGTTCCTGCTAATGAATAACGATTATTTTTATCAAACAAAGCAAAATCTAAGGCAGATACATTTGCATCTCTGGAAATCCCACTTCGCACTACATTGGTATTTGTGAAAGTAACGGATGAGCGTCCCTTTAGTGCCTGATCTAGTACGATGAGATTATAATTAGTTAATGGCTCTGTTTCGATATTCTCTCTTTTTCCAGTTGCTGTATTTTCTATGGTTGCAAACATGGGAGCGCTTACTGCATTAAAAACAGCGATGCCCAAATTCTTTTTATTACGTCCAGAAAACTTGGAAGCATTTATTAATTGTGTTACACCTGGGTTATTGATAATTTTTAAGTTGGGGTCATTGGCTACTTGATTTTTTATTCCCCAATAACCACGTGGTGTAAGACCGATTCGTCTGCTATAAAATAGTCCAGCTTTATTGAATAGCTCTGTACCTTCTGTAAAAAAGGGTCTGTTTTCTTGAAAGCGAACTTCAAAAGGGGAGAGATTCAGAATTACATTATCGGAAATTACTTGTCCAAAATCTGGCACAAGAGTGGCATCAAGCGTGAAGCTCTCATTTACGCCCCATTTTAAGTCCATACCGCCATTTCGTAGGGTTTCTTTTACATTTCCTTTATTAGTAGGTGTATTTCTAAAACCTGCCGTTACATAGGGTAACACGGAGAGGCGAAGCGGTGGTTCAATGCCACTGATTCCGGTTAAATCTCCAAATTGGTTTACAAAACCAGCTTCGTTCGGATCTATCGAATTCCAATAACTACTTTCGTTCAGTCTTCTACTAAAGCGTTGAAAATTGATTCCCCATGCTTGTTCTACTGCTTTTGAAAAACGTAATGAGATATATGGAATCCGCATCTCTAGCGTCCAGCCATCCGCTGTAAATTGAACATTACTTTCCCACACCGCATCCCAACTATAATCACTGGGTGGTCCAAATTGGCTTTGAATGGAGGGGGAGAGTCTTCCATCTGATTGCACATTTCGGCTGGTTACTGCAAACTGAAAACCATTTTGATTATCGTTATAGGTATCTATATACGCTGCAAAATAGTCTACATCCTGTCGTTGTTCTCCATCCCGGGCCGTTAGTTGCTTTCGAATCAGTTTGGGATCGTCCTGTAGTTTAGCTGCGATGTACAAAGCAACATCATCGTAGAGAACCCAAACTTTAGTATTAAGTTTTGATGGTTTTCCAAAGTCTGGAGAATTGATAATAAAATCAGTAAGTGGAGTGGCTTGTTGCCATACTGAATCTCCTATTTTACCATCAATTTTTGGCGCCTGACTAGTACGGACCGCTGCAGCTTTACGGAGAATTATCCCTTGTTGCGTTTTTGCAATTGCTGGAGTTAATACAAGAAGGAGTGCGAGATAGATTAGTTTGTACATGCGGGGCAAAACTCCTTTATTATCCCGGCTTCAGCAAAATAAAATGATAAGTGGTCGGCTATTAGTTATGGTGGTTTTCTAAGTAATTAAGGACCTGTGTACCTTTTGATTTAGTTCTTTGTAAAAAGCTAAGTGTGGTTTTCATAAGCCCCAATCGACGACCCATAGCTGGGATCATCTCCTTTTTAAAAGCTTCTAATGCTGCCCCGCTTATTAGAACAGGTTTATCTTCTTTAAATAAACTTAGTTTTTCATTTTGTTTAACCAAACTATCAGGAATTCCCAGCCTACTTCTGCTGGATTCAAAGTTTTGAAGATATTTTTTGATACTTACAGAGGGCGGTTGCCACTTTATGAGAAGTGACGCATATTCTCCCAATAAGTAGCTTGCTTCTTGTTCTCGACTTCTATACTCTGCAGCTTCGGCTTCATTTGAATAGTCGATAATCAGCGCTAATAAGGCTGGATCTTTTATATAGCGCAAAAAACCTGCACTTTTCATTTGTTCGTACGTGTCGTTTTTACTCAAAAAACGGGGGAAGCTGCCGTACACGTGATTATAGAAAAAAGCGAGATCAAAACTACTTTTATTACTTGTTAACTCAACTAATACGGAATCCATTTGATATTCTATACCGTAATTGAATGCTAGCAGCGAGTCAATAAAGTAGACATTACTTTTAATATCTTCTTCGAGGCGTGTTACATATTCATGTGCTCTTTCTTTTTCAACATAAACTTCTCTCACGTTTTCGGCAAAAAAGCCCAGCGTTACTGCGGTGAACAACATAAAGAATTCAACTAGATATTCTTTGGCTTTCTTTTTGTGTGTGGGGTGGTTGGAGTGATGGACTTCCATAGTAGATATAATGGCTATTTAACTTGTTTTTTTAAAAATAGTATCACAATTGTAAGAAATATAAAAATACCACTGCCAGCAGCAACAATTGCAATGGTTGGGTGATCTGTACTCCTCTTTGTATAAATTCCATAGAAGGCCCAGACTACAGGCAACAGGATAGCCCAATTTTTTAGCGTGGAGGCAACCCATAAAGTTATTCCCATGCCTATTACAATGATGACTTGTGTTATTTGTCGCTGTAATTCAGGCGATATCGATAAATCCAACGCAACTAACTGTGTTGTGGTATTAGCAATGGTTGCTATACAGATCCACCCCAAATAAATTCCAAAGGTGATTTTTTCAATAAGCGGTGTTTGTGAGTGCTGATTCTGAGTTATTTTGGAAAGTATAAATAGTAGACCCAACATAATAACAAGTGAAAGGGAGATGAATTCCAATTGCCATGTCACTATCCATGCCCCATTCAAAATACAACTGATAATGAAATAGTATGAAATTTTATTCGCGGCTAATTGCTGGGTAAAAAGTGGACGAATTGTAGTAATTAATAGCAGCGTATAAATAATACTCCATATTCCAAACGTCTGTGGGGCAGGCGTAAATAAATTATCGTATTTGTCTGATAATTCCCGGATGGACTTTCCTCCTAATCCCCCAGTTACTGATGCATAATTAATGTAGAGTGTCAGAAAAAGAAATAGTACATTAAAATATCGAACTTGAAAAAATCTTATCATAGAAGGGGTTTCGTAACTTGAAATTTACAAAAACTAATTAACTTTCATTGCCCGCTTGTTAATGATTTAAGTTATTAGTTATGGAAATTCATTTTCGTGAGTACATATCAAAAAGTTAAATCATAGCTTTTATGTTTTTGAATTACTATCTTTAGTGCCTATTAATAAAACCTACTATGCAACTACCCAAGTTCAAGGGCAGTAAAACAATACAAGCGTCCGGTTTAAACGATAATGTGGCGCAGTCTTTTCATGCGGAGCTTAAAAAGCGTATTACCGACTATTTTGAATCTCATCAATTGAAAAGCACCGGTAATTGGAAGCTGTATAGTAAGGCATTACTTCTATTAGCCAGCTATGTGACAGTATATATTCATCTGGTTTTTTTCACACCCCCGGCATTTTGGGCAATCGTAGAGTGTTTAGTGCTCGGAGGACTTACGGCTGCTGTTGGCTTTAATATTATGCATGATGGTATTCACGGTTCATTCAGTAGCCGGAATTGGGTCAATAAGTTAGCTGGGCTCACCTTAAATATGTTGGGGGCTAATAATTTTATGTGGAAGACCAAGCATAACATTATCCACCATACCTATACAAATATTGATGGCGTGGATGATGATATTGAAGCAAGGCCGCTCTTGCGCTTGTGCGATTCACAAACCCATTATAAAATACATCGTTTTCAGCATTGGTATTTTTGGGCCGCCTATTCTTTACTTTACTTATGGTGGATATTTTTCACTGACTATAAAAAATACTTTACAAAGAAGATTGGAGAAGTTCCTTTAAAACCCATGAAAATACAGGATCATCTCTCTTTTTGGTTTTTTAAGTCAACGCACTTTCTCTTTTTTATAATTATTCCGATCTCTATTTTAGGGTTCAAAGCGTGGTTGTTTGGTTTTTTAGCGTTTGGTTTATTTACAGGCTTTATATTAAGTATTGTATTTCAATTGGCCCATACGGTAGAAGACACTTCATTTATTTCCTCTGATAAGAAAACAATGCCAGTTGAGGAAGAGTGGGCTATACATCAATTGAAGACGACAGCAAATTTTGCTACCCATAATCGATTTATTTCTTGGTGGTTAGGAGGTTTGAATTTTCAAATTGAACATCATCTTTTCCCTCGAATTTCTCATATACATTATCCTGCTATTAGTAAAATAATACGTGATACCTGCGCTCAATTTCAAATCCCATATATCGAATACCCTAAAGTTCGATTAGCAATAGCTTCGCACGTTTCTCATTTGCGCGATCTAAGCCGCCCTTATTAATCATGTTAACTATGAAGAGTAATTTATTTTTTCTCTTTTTCTTCATTATGAGTCCGATAATTGCACAAGATCCGCAGGAGGAAATTAAGGGGGTGATTAATCAATTATTTAAGGGAATGCAGGAGGCTGATTCTATAGCTGTTGCAGCAGTGTTTATGGAAGAGGCAATCATGCAAACTATTATTAATAACAAAGAGAATCAAACGAGTGTACGACAGGAGGCGGTCAGCAATTTTGCATCCTTAGTAGGCAAACAAAAAAAGGGTGCATTAAATGAGATAATCGAGTATGGGGATATTAAAATCGATTCGCCGTTAGCATTTGTTTGGACTCCGTATCGATTTTATTATAATGGTACTTTTAGCCACAGTGGTGTAAATGCGTTTTGTTTGGTAAAGTCATCCAGGGGATGGAAAATCCAATACATCATTGACACCCGAAAACGCTAGTCTGGATTAGTCCTGCATATGATATTTAATATTTTGTATCAACATTTATGGCAAGAAGAACATTAATTAAAAATATCCAAATTGTAAACGAAGGGACTATTACTTGTGGCGATGTATTAATTGAGGACTCATATATTTTATCGATTGGCCAGCAAATTCCTGCTGATTTAGCTACAGTAATCGACGGAACAGGAAAGTATTTGATTCCGGGTATTATTGATGGCCAGGTGCATTTTCGTGAGCCGGGCCTTACGCATAAAGCTGATTTCACAAGTGAAAGCAGAGCCGCAGTGGCAGGTGGCATCACCTCTTTTATCGACATGCCAAATACTGTTCCAAATGTCTTGAACCTGACAACGCTTGAGGAAAAGAATAAATTAGCTAGCGCTAAGTCAATTGCAAACTATGGCTTTTTTTTAGGGGTTAATGGCGATAACCTGGAAGAAATATTAAAGCTGGATACCTCTAGTTTATTAGCCGTTTCAGATGATGGTCTTTATTTTACCAAAAAGGGTAATCTACTTGCTGATAATCCAGCGATCTTAGAAAGACTTCTTGCAAATTGTAAATCAATTGTGGCAATTCATTCTGAGAAAGAGCAACTAGTTGAAGCAAACGAAAGTATTTATCGAGAGAAATATGGGGAAGATGTGCCAGTAGAGTTTCATCCTTTGATTCGTAGCGAGAAGGCCTGTTATGAGGCTACTAAAAATGCTATTGCCATTGCCAATAAGTATAATGCTCGACTTCATATTTTACATTTGACTACGGAGGCAGAGACGCATTTGTTTAGAAATGATATTCCGCTTGAAGAAAAAAATATTACAACGGAAGTGTCCGTACACCATTTATGGTTTTCAGATAAGGATTATGCGCGTTTAGGCACTTTAATTAAATGGAATCCCGCCATTAAAACTGAGAAAGATAAAATTGGTTTGCTGCAAGCTTTAGTAGATGACAGGATTGATATTGTTACAACAGATCATGCGCCGCATACACTAGCGGAAAAACAGCAGTCTTATTTTAAAGCCATGTCAGGTGCGCCCATTATTCAGTTTTCATTGAATATTATGCTTGAATTTTATCGGAGAGGTCTGATTACGCTTGAAAAGATTATTCAGAAAATGTCTCATAATCCAGCTATACTTTATGGGATACAGAATAGGGGCTTTATTCGTGAGGGATATTACGCCGATTTAGTAATCGTTGATTTGAACGCCGCGTGGACGGTTACTAACGAATGTGTTTTGTCTAAATGTGCTTGGACTCCTTTACTAGGAACCACATTTCACGCAAAGGTTACGCATACTTTTGTAAATGGACATTTAGTCTATAACAATGGACAAATTGATGAGTCTATAAAAGGATTGCCACTAACGAAGCGATCTAAATAAATCTCTGAAGAGAAGGAATAAAAAAACAATTAATCCTACAAATATTTCTTTTCTGTATTTATTAAAAAAGTGACGAACCGAATTCATGCGTCGTAAATTACTTGGATCAAAGATATGGATTCGGTTTATTCTATATTTTCCTTTATGAAATGGCGGCAGTAATCTTTAATCATTTCTCTAACACGTTTGAATTCATTTTCTATTTCTTGCTCATTTCCTTTTGCTTTGGCGGGATCTGGAAAATTATGATGTAGTTTGATAGCCTTACCTGGGAAAATTGGACATCTTTCCTTTGCATTGTCACAGACAGAAATGACGTAGTCAAATTCTATGTGTTGATACTCTGCTATATTATTTGATGTATGGTTAGAAATATCAACACCATCATTCTTCATAGTTGCGATTGCCATCGGATTAACTCCATGTGTTTCAATACCGGCACTATATACTTCTACCTTATCAAGTCCAATATGTTGTAAATAGCCATGCGCAATTTGACTCCGGCAAGAGTTTCCTGTACAAAGTACTAATATTTTTTTCATACGATATGATTTAGCAACACCCGCCGCCAGGGGTACAAGCTGAATTTTTATTCAGTATTGGTTTGCGGGCAAATACTGTGATACTGAAAATACCGGCAGATCCGTTTTTGAAGGAATTTATTTCCTTTTCATTCAAGTAGTTTTTCAGTATGTCTTCTGGGATATTGATTGCCTTTTGTTTTTGAATGCTAATATTTTCAAACCCATTTGTATGTATTAGTTCTAAATAGACTTCTTTCTGAATTGCGCCCGATACACAACCTGCGTACATTTCTGCATCTTTTCTTAAGCCTTCTGGCAGCGAACCCTCTACTACTACATCACTGATACTAAAATGCCCTCCTGGTTTTAAGACTCTTAAAATCTCTTTAAAGACTCCATCCTTATTTGGAACGAGATTGAGTACGCAATTGCTGACAATTACATCAGCAACATTCGATGTAATAGGTATGCGCTCAATGTCTCCCTCTCGGAATTCCACATTATTATAACCCCTGGCTTCTGCATTCATTCTTGCCTTTTCAATCATTTTTGGCGTAAAGTCGATACCAATTACTTTACCAGTTTCACCAACCTCATGCCTGGCTATGAAGCAGTCGTTCCCCGCCCCACTTCCTAAATCTACTACAACATCACCTTTTTTGATCTTGGCAAATTGTGTAGGTAATCCACAGCCTAATCCTAAGTCTGCATCGGAATTATACCCCTCCAATGAAGAATAGTCATCACTCATGATATTATAAATCTCTGTAGAACAACCACCTGCTCCGCAGCACGAAGACATATTTATCGCTTTGTCTTGCAGGGCAATCTCACTGTATTTATCTTTTACAATTTGTTTAAGTTCTTCTGTTGTTTTCATGCTTTTCTTTTTTAGTTAGTAAAGGCTGATTGATTTATACAATTCAGCAGCATTTAGATTTGATCGTTAAACCATTATCAAATAGGCTTATAATTAATGTACGTGCACTTTCCCATTCCTTTTCATTAATACAGTAGCAAATGGATGTTCCTTCTATTTCCCCTTTTATCAAATCCGCTTCTTTCAATTCTTTTAGATGTTGAGAAACGGTGCTTTGTGAAATGGGAAGCTCATTTACGAT
>BJGL01000014.1 GCA_014190475.1 Bacteroidota bacterium | reverse complement strand
GTTACTGGCATAATCTGGATGCACTCTTATATCCAGTAATCCGCCTTGACCAATTGTGCGTACGGCCGGAAATCCAGTCAACTCAGTTGTAATACCGTTGCTATAACGGTATACCTTTCCTCGCTTCTCCGTGAATAACAGATCGCCATTGGGAAGAAAATCGAATCCCCATATAATTTCATAGTTCGTCAGCAGCGTGCTGATGGTCAGTTGTGGTGGTGTGGTTGTATCGACAGGAGGCGGTGTAGTTTTTTTATCGCAGGCTATGAGCAGCAACGCTAAGAAAAGAAACGTAAGTGAATAGCGCGAAAAATTCATATGAACTTTTATTATTGATCTAAATGTTATTCTTGAAGACCATTATTATTTTTCGAAATAACAAGTAGTCCCGACAGGCCTGAGTTCGAACATTCTTTTGTCTGATTTAAAAAACATGTTGCTATAACGCTAAGAGCCTGCTGTATGAGGGTCTTTCTTATTTTAAAGGGTTAAATTTTTATTCGGCTGAAACTTCTACTTGCATTAATATATTATTTGCTCCCTTACTAAATCTATTTTTCAAAAAAATTAAATTTGGCTCTGTTACCCATTCTTCTGAAAAGTACCTCTCATACGATGCAATGTCTTTCCAGCGATTGCTCGTGATAAGCTCAATCCTATCAGTAACTACTTGACTTCCAAGATATTTAATAGCTACGAAAAAGCTTGAATCTATTGTAATTGAATTTTCTAGTTCAAAGATATGTTTATACGAGTTATCATCTAATGGATTTATCCTATAAACCTGCTCAAATACTTTAGTACTAGGTTTGTTCAATTGCACACTGAACTTGTATATTGATAGAAGGAATAAATGTGAAGACTGCGGGCGTGTTCTTAAAAAAATCGATACAGACTTTAATATATTTTGACTGCTTTTGGTTATGAAACTCCTTCCAATTTCCAAATTAGGGATCAAATAAATCGATCCATTCTTCTTTTTAGTATTTCCAATAAATTCTGAGTTATCTATTACATTTTTAGTTAAAAAGACATTTGGGAGTACTGCTACATCTTTTTTCAAAAAAACCGTATCATTATATTTCAATTCCTTTGGGTGAATAACTTTAGATTTATAGCCAGTTCTAGTAATAATTAAACTGTCATCGAAACCTATGCAACTTGCCAAACCTAGGGAATCTGAAAAAGTACAATACTGCGATTTTGTTTTATAGCAAACTGTAGCATATTGAACTCCCAAACTGTCAAATTCATCCGCAATTGTAAATTTGATATTCTGAGCTTTTATGCAGTTGGTAACTACTAGTATTATAAGAGCAGTCATTGAAGTGCGAGAAAAACTCATGTTAACTTCTATTATTTTCTAAAATAACAAGTAGTCCCGACAGGAGCAAGTTCGAACTTTTTATTTGAAGATTTTGTTTCCGTGGGCAAAGTTCAGTTTTGTAAGTAATTACAGTTTTAGAATTTATACTAGGCCATATATGCTATTAATGTATTGAAAGATAAAGGTGTAATCATTATGTGTTTAAATTCCTGTCAATCACTATCATATTTTCTTCAATAATAAATTTAAGTCAGACTATCATTTTGTTTGGGTTGATGAAAAAAGTTGGGTTAGTGGTCTTGAAATTAACTCGATTATTAAATTAGCTATTGTAGCGTTACTTAATAATCAGGAATTATATTAACTATTTAAGGTAGACACTTGACTTAAAAGGAAAGGTTTAAAAATCGGTCTAACTTAAAAACTGCAAAAGTTCCATCTATTGAATGCCTTTTATTTTGCTTCAACGTTTGCGTGAACAACTTTGTTTGGCAAATCTAGAATATTTACTACTTTAAGGTTGTAAGCTACTCAAAACTTACCAAATGAAACCAAGCATTATAACTTTTGGGGAACTTTTACTACGCCTGTCTCCTCCGGATCGTCTTCGTTTTTCACAAGCAAACTCATTTAATGTCGTTTATGGCGGTGCGGAGACTAACGTAGCAGTGGCACTGGGGGCCTGGGGTATTCCCACTAAATTGGTAACGGCACTCCCCTCGAATCCATTAGGGGATGCAGCAATCCAGCATTTAAAAAAAGAAGGCATTGGCCTTGATCATGTAGCCAGGACTGGGGAGCGTTTGGGAATTTATTTTGTAGAGGAAGGTACCTCCGTACGTTCCACCCAGGTAGTTTATGACCGAAAAGATTCTTCTTTCGCTCAATCTACCGTTGGACAGTTTGACTGGGAATTTATTTTGAAAGACGCTAGTTGGTTTCATACTACTGGAATCACTGCCGGGTTAAGTACATCATTGGCTACTGAGACCTCAAATGCGCTTCGTATTGCTAAAGAGAAGGGACTTACCACTAGCTTTGATTTGAATTATCGCGCGCAGCTGTGGACCAGAGATGCAGCAAAAAGGGTATTACAAAAAATACTTCCTTTTGTAGATGTTTTTATTGGCCTGGATACTCATATGCAAGAGTTATTTGGCATTTCTTATTCGGAAGAGCTAAAAGACGCTCCATCCCTTTATTTGAAAGAAATTCAACAACGTTTTGGATGTAAAATGGTAGCTGCTTCATTGCGTGAATCGCTCAGCCCAACAGCAATTCGCTGGAAAGGTATTGCTTATGACGGGGTTACCCATTTTACCTCTGCCGAATATGATCTTTCTGTGGTGGATCGTATTGGAACAGGGGATGCTTTTACGGCCGGGTTGATCTATGCCCTGATGCAAAATAAAACCCCGCAGGAGGGGTTAGAATTTGCGGTTGCTACTGGCGCCTGGAAGCATACCGTTTTTGGTGATCATATGATCGCAAGTCTGGCTGAAATTGAATCATTACTACAGGGGGATAGGGGAGGTTCTATTCGTCGCTAAATCTATTTTTATGACTGCCAGTCAATCTAGCTCATTAATGCTTCAGCAAGGAATAATACCCCTCTATTACCATGACGATTTATTAGTATGTCTCGAGCGCATGAAAGCATTGTACGATGCGGGGGTGCGAGTAATTGAGTTTACCAATAGAGGAGATAAAGCACTTTCGAACTTTTCACAAATGATAGTAAGAAGAAATGAACTATTCCCGGATTTACAACTAGGAGTGGGCACTATTTTTACTTCCGTAATAGCAGAATCTTTTCTTGCAAAGGGCGCCGATTTTTTAGTAAGTCCTGTCTTTTCATTAGAGGTGCTTAGTATCGCCAAAGAAAATAACAAACTATATATACCAGGTTGCTTTACGCCTACTGAAATTAATGCAGCCGCTCTAGCAGGTTGTAGTTTAATTAAAATTTTTCCTGCACAAGTGTTGGGATCTTCTTTCATCAAGTCTGTTAAAGAACTCTTTCCGAAAGTTCATTTTATGGCTACTGGAGGAATTAAACTATCGGAGCTTACAACTTGGTTTGACGCTGGCGTTAGTACTATTGGTATTGGGGGACCGCTTTTCAGTGCAGTTTCAACCAATACTGAATTGGAAAGTAAAATGCGAGGATTGTTGGAGCAAATAGGGTTGAAGCGCATTGAATAAATTATCCAGTTAAAATATTTTCATGACTAATTCTTCACCCGGTTCTGTAGGTAATTATCGTTGGCGTATTTGTGCACTGCTATTTTTTGCTACCACTATAAATTATCTTGACAGACAGGTACTGAGTTTGTTAAAGCCTACACTAGAGGATCAATTTGGTTGGACTAACCAGCAATATGCAAATATTGCATCCGTATTTCAATTTACCTATGCAGTGTCTTTGCTTCTGGCAGGAAGATTTATTGATAAACTTGGCACTAAGTCTGGATTTTCCTGGGCAATTATAATATGGAGTCTTGGTGCCATGATGCATGCGTTGGCTATTCCAATGGGTGAATTCTTTCTGCCTGCTCTTGGTGTATTTGGAATTATTGCAGTACCTGTATCTGTTTTTGGATTCATGATTGCACGATTTGTGCTTGCAGTGGGGGAGGCTGGTAACTTTCCTGCTGCCATCAAAGCCACCGCTGAATATTTTCCTCAAAAGGAACGTTCATTAGCTACAGGCATATTCAATTCAGGAGCCAATATTGGTGCGATCCTCGCTCCTTTGTCTGTTCCCTGGATAGCCGAGGTTTGGGGATGGCAGATGGCCTTTATAATCATTGGAGCCATTGGTTTTGTATGGTGGTTCTTTTGGCAAAGAATGTATGATCATCCCTCTCGACAAAAAATAATGTCTGATGCGGAAAGAATATATATACTTGGTTCAAATTCCAATTCTCAGGAGCATGAAAAAAAAGCCAATATATCATGGTTGGTTTTACTGAAGTATCGCGCCACCTGGGCTTTCACTTTAGGTAAATTTTTTACCGACGGTGTTTGGTGGTTTTATTTGTTTTGGCTACCTGCTTATTTGAAAGACCAGTATAATCTTACTGGCGTTTCAATCATACTCCCTTTAACGGTTTTATATAGTTTAACAATGTTCGGCAGTATAGGAGGTGGCTATTTACCAACACTACTCACTGCTGGCAAACGAAGTATTTATCAAACCAGACTTCGAGCAATGGGAGGCATTGCGTTATTGCCGCTGGTGGTATTGTTAGCGCAACCTTTTGGTACGGTAAGTGTGTGGATTCCAGTGTTGTTAATTGGATTGGGGGCTGCTGCACACCAGGCCTGGAGTGCGAATTTATTCACTACGGTCAGTGATATGTTTCCTCAGCAGGCCGTGGCTTCTGTGGTGGGTATCGGTGGAATGGCCGGAGGAATAGGAAGTGTGATCATTACGCAAGTGGGTGGTCACTTGTTTGATTACTATAAGGCTGTGAGTCAAATTGAGACTGGCTACGCAATCATGTTTGCTTTTTGCGCGGTAGCTTATTTGATCGCATGGGCTGCGATTAAACTATTAGTACCTGTTGAAAAATCGATTCAGCTCTAAACTATAAGCTACTTACTTCTCAACTATTCAATTGATGAAATTCCAAAAAATATTATTGGCGATTCAACTTATTCTTTGTGCTACTTCTCTAATTGCACAAAATCCCAAATCGCAGGAAACACAAGGGGAAAATCACGTAGCTGCTCGCGCTCCTCGTCATGGAGAAGCGCAGTCTTTATCCTCTATACCTGGTGGAAGAAAGATGAATGTAATTTTTATCTTGACTGATGACCACCGTTATGACTTCATGGGTTTCACTGGAAGACTACCCTGGCAGAGAACTCCTACTATGGATCGCATGGCAAGGGAGGGTGCGCATATGAAGAATGCCTTTGTGACGACGTCTCTTTGTTCGCCCAGTCGGGCCTCCATTCTTACGGGACAATACAGTCATGTACACACAATCGTAGATAATCTGGCCGGCGAACCTGATGGCTTAATTTATTTCCCCCAATATTTACAGAAAGCAGGGTATCAGACTTCTTTTTTTGGCAAGTGGCATATGGGTGATGATGATGACAGACCAAGGCCAGGTTTTCATCATTGGGAAAGTTTCAGGGGGCAGGGAGTTTATTACAATCCCCAATTAAATATCAATGGACGCGCTGTTCAATATGAAGATTCAACGTACATCACTGATTTGCTCACGGAACATGCAATTACTTGGTTGGATAAACGGGATAAGGGAAAGCCCTTTTTTATGTATTTATCTCACAAGGCTGTTCATGCACCGTTCATGCCTGCTCCCCGACATAAAGGTCTCTACAAAGGGAAATCCTATCCTCTGCCAACTACCTATTGGCAAACAGCTGATACTACCTACCGAAAATATAATTGGCCTGAATGGGTAAAGCAACAGCGTAATAGCTGGCATGGCGTGGACTTCATGTACCACAGCAGGAGTAATATCGACTCTATGATCCAAGTATATGCAGAGACCTTAATGGCAGTGGATGAGAGTATTGGCTTGGTGATAGACTATCTCGAAAAAAACAAGTTAGCAGAGAATACCGTTATCATTTATATGGGCGATAATGGATTTAGTTGGGGTGAACATGGGCTGATTGATAAAAGACATTTTTATGAGGAATCAGTAAAAGTTCCTTTCCTGGTATACGCACCAGGATTAATGAGAGGAGCTGCAACTGTCACTCAGATGGTACAAAATATTGACATAGCGCCTACTGTTTTTGAGTTGGCCGGATTACAAAAACCAACCTATATGCCAGGCCGTTCATTTTTACCACTTTTAAAAGGAGATACTACTAATTGGCGCGATAAAATATTCTACGAATATTATTGGGAATATGATTTTCCTATGACGCCTACTGTATATGGTGTAAGAACCAATAAGTTCAAGTTCATTCGATACATGGGCATTTGGGATCAAAATGAATTGTATGACCTCGAGAATGATCCTCATGAGATCCATAACTTAATGGGAAAGCCTGAGTATGCTCCTATTGTACGGTCAATGGCCAAAGACTTATACGATTGGCTGGAGCAAACCAAGGGCATGCAAATACCCCTGAAAAGAACCATCAAAAAACCTTTTGGGGACTGGAAACATCCTAACCAGTACTGATTGTTATTTTCTTTTGGTAGACTCTCTTATTGATAGTCTTGTCATATATGATTTTATGACTGGGGTAAACACTTTGTCAGCCTCAATTTGATCGATCAATAGTTTAGCCGCCATTTGTCCAATCACTTTTGCCGGCTGTCTGACGCTGGAGAGACTGGGCGAAACCAAGGCGGCGATCGGCTCATCATTAAATCCAATAATGGCCACATCTTCCGGAATTCGAAGATTTAATTTTTTGGCAGCGGCCATGGCGCCGATCGCCACTCGGTCGCTGATTGCAAATATTCCATCCGGGCGGTCTTTTGATTTGAGCAATTTCAACGCTGCTCTCATGGCCGAGGTGTGACTGAACTCACAATGCACGATGAGTTTTTCGTCTACTTTCATCTTGTTACGATAAAGTGACATGGAATATCCGTCTTTTCTTCTATTGCTGATCAGCAGATTTTTAGGACCTGCCATATAAGCGATTCTTTTGCATCCGATCTTGATCAAATGCTCCACGGCACTGAAAGCTCCGGCAGTATTGTTGACGAAAATTTTTGAACAATGAATATTGTCTGATACCCGGTCAAACAAAACGATGGGCATTTGAGACTGTAGTTCTAGCAGGTGATTCAACTGACTGCTATATTGCGCCAAAGAAATAAGCACCCCGTCAACCCCGCTTCGTTTCATGTCAATTACATTTCGGATCTCTTTTTCTTCGGATTCCAAGGACTGGCTGGCGATTACGGTATATCCTCTTTTTGAAGCCTCTTCCTCAATTCCTTCCAAGGCAGTAGAGAAAAAACTATAGCCCAAATTGGGAACAATTACGCCGATAGTCCTTGTTTTGAAGTGTAACAGACTCAAGGCTGCTTTATTGGGAAAGTAGTTTAATCTTTTTGCAGTTTCTTGTACAATCTTGATTGTTTCCTCACTAATCTCAGGGCTACCTTTCAATGCGCGCGATACAGTAGAGGCAGAGACGCCTACTAATTGTGCGATATCTTTTATGGTAGCTTGCTTCATCATGGCTGCAAATATCCGCGGAATAAATTCAACTCAATTTACGCAAACGTTTGCACGAATAATAATCTCTGCAGCAATTAATATTGCTTGACAAGGAATTAACTTCAAGCTAGTACTATAAACCAAATCGTCATGACGTTCAAGCGATTGCTGCTTATTTTTTTTGTTGCTGGTTTTTCATTTAGTTGTAACAAAAAAAGTAATGGTGGGGCCGTTCCTACACCTACCCCCACGCCAACCCCCAATCCCTCCATTAATCCTGCTACGCTGAGTCTTCCGGTTACGGGGGCGCAGGTACGCGCCTCTATTTCTTACACCGGCATTGCGAATGTTCACCCTCGGTTACTTTATACCAATGCAGAGCTCAATACTATTAAATTGGCTGCTCAAACTGATCTATTTGCTAAGCCTACTTATGACGACATAATAATTCGTGCAAATGCGTTGCTTTCCTCTTCCATTCTTGACTATGGGCTTGACGGCGCCGGATTACGTATTACAAATATTCATACCATCTGTAATGATCAGATTCCTTATCTCGTGTTAGCCTACCAATTTACCGGAGATACCCGTTATGCCCTGCGTTGCTGGCAGCAGCTCGACCGAATGTGTAGTTATCCCGATTGGGGAGCGAATCGTCATTTTTTAGATGCAGGTATTGCTGCTAAAGGGGTAGCCCTTGCTTTAGATGGTTTACACGGTTACCTCACGGCTGCACAACGGAATCGCTTGTACAGTGCCGTGAAAAGTTTTGTATTGCAACCTGGGAAAACACAAATTGAAACAGGTACAGGTGCATGGAAATGGTATCAAAGTACCAATAACTGGAACGGCATTTGTCACGGCGGAATGATCATGGCTTCTCTAGCTGCCTACGAAATGGACTCTGTCTTTTTAGGAAATGTGATTGCTTTGGCCGCTAATAATATGATGGGATATATTCAAACCCTGAATCCTGATGGTGCCAGCGAAGAGGGAATGTCTTACTGGTCATATGGATTAAGCAATACTTATCTAGCGCTGGAAGCTATGAAAAGAGTTATTGGCGGAACTTACGGATTGACCAATGTGGAGGGCTTACGTAAAACCGGTGCATTCCCCTACTTGGTATCAGGTCCGGTGGGCACGGCCACCTTTGGGGATGATTATCTCTATGTCGGAAAGAACAACCGATTCTTATCTCATTTTTGGTTTTCTAAGTTTTACCAGGATCCGGTGATGGCCAAAACGCATTATGATCGTTGTTTATCGATCAATTCAAACAGGACCGTGAAGATGAACAGTTGGACCGACCTTTTATTTTACGATCGGACATTGGTCAATCAGGGAAGTAGTATGACCATCCCTACTTACGGGTATGTTAAAGGAGTAGAGTATGGCTATTTATTTGAAAATACCAGTGATGAAACGTCATTATATGCAGGGATCCATGCGGGAAATAACAACGCAAGTCATGGTCATCTCGATGCGGGTTCTTTTTTCATTCAAGCTTTAGGTGAAACCTGGGCACAAGGGAATTTAGGACTAGAAACTCCTTACCCTTCCGATTATTTCACTCTAACCCAGCCATCCTATAATGATGCACCTACTACTTCGGCCACTAACCGGGGTCGTTTCTATTATTATCGCGTACGAACAGAAGCTAAAAATTGTTTGGTATTCAATCCGGATGCAAGACCTGAACAAAACCCCGCTGGTGTTGCCACGGTTTCCAACCAGGCGAATGATAACGCTGGTGGATTTTTTATACTCAATATGACTTCTCCCTATAGCAGAGATGTTAGTGCCTACAAAAGAGGCATCAAATTGAACAGAATACGTCAAACCATTATGGTGCAAGATGAGTTTACCCCTGGCTCCAATTCAACGGTATATTGGATCATGCAATCTCCCGCAACTGATGGGGCTCAAATCAGTACAGATGGTAAGACGCTGACGATGCTCAAGAATGGTAAAACCTTTTATGCAAGACTGGTGTCTCCCTCCAATGCCAGTTTTACAGTGGTAGATCGCTCTACTACTTCCATCAATTATTTGTCGGAGACGCTGCCTATTTTTTCGTCTATTATGGCTGGCAAGAACAGTATTAATACTTGGTATGGCAAAGTACAAGTTAAAATGACAGGAGTACCTGCCGGAACTCCTGTGACCGTTCGTATTGATTTTCTTCCGAATTTAACAACCAGTGCATTGCCGATTTCCTCGTTAGATAGCTGGACGACCGTTAATTAGTAGCTATCAGGAAGCCGGTGGCACAAATTTCAAAAATTCGAGAATGAAATTATTAAAACTAGCCAGCGTTTTCTGTTTCACCTTTATCAGTGTAGCAGGCAACACACAAGCTCCGGTTCCTTATTGGAACAAACAAACACAGCTGCTTCCCTGGCGGATGGTACCAGTTGTGCAGGTACAGCAAGTGGTGGATCTCGATAAGGATGGCGATCCCGACGTAATAAAAGCATTGCTGAATGACAATGTTCCAGTATTATTCATTGACGATGATGATGACATGAAATGGACCGATCAGCAAGGGGATACGGATAATGACTGTCTCCTTTTAGATCGAAATCGCGATGGAATTTTTGCAGGTCCCTGGGATTTTTCAGTAGACTGGTGTGATACTAATAAGGATGACAAAGCGGATATTCAATTAGTAGTAAACAATGGAGGTGCTAAGCTGCGCAATTATTGGGATTGGTCAGCCGATTATATGTGGTTTTTCGATGATGACGAAGACGGGATCATGCATTATATAGACTGGAATCGTTTAACGATTCAGGCTTGGGAGCACAGCGGGCATGCTAATTTTTATAAAGACTATCAAGGCAATTCTACTTTCTTGAAAATGCATGCTTCCAGTTTCAGGATCAATGATCTTAGATACAACTGGGAAAATCCATTCATTTTTTATGATGATAATAAAGATGGGTTTACTGATTGGGCCATTCGTCTTGTAGACACTCCGGTTTTTAGAGACAAGGAAGACACCACGGCACGTGGTTTCAAAAATATTGATACAGCCTATGATGTTCGTTTCACTAAAAATATAGACTATGCAGCACTCACCTGGGACCTGGATAGAGACAATGGCCCTGGAAATGAATTTGACTTCGACATGAGCCTTTTATTCAAAGGCAAAGGATTCTCCTACGAACAAGATAAGCAAGTCTTAAAAAACTGGCGAGGTCTTTTGCAAGCAGATACATTTTTATTCGATGCAAGGTGGAGGAAACTCGATCACCTGTACTTCCCAAGCAGGGAATCCGCCTATTCTTCTGTGTTTAAAAAAGGAGACTGGCAAGAGTGTAGGTTGGTATTTGATGAAGATGATGATTGTAATCGATGGGAACGGGTAGAGTTTTATGACCCAAAGGATCTTTTTAAAAGTGGGACAGAAAATGGGGGGCTGGACCATAATAAACAAGCAGATGTAGCCGGGGATCGCGGGGAGTTTGATTTGGATAATAGCGGCAAAGGACAACTATATATTGGTAACTGGGATGGGAAAATCCATCTTTATGGAGCTGAATGGGGGGCTTGGCGAATCGATCAACTAGCTTACGCCTTCCAAGGATTTGGTGGTAATTATGAAAGGTGGGGAAGAGAAAGACTGCAACGAGGGTTAGCTGTTTTTCCAACAATTTTTTATAAGGATAAAGATGCTAATGGCTTTATAGATTTTGTAGCGTATGATTTGAATGGCGATCAGGTGTTTGAGGATAGTATATCCTTTTTGCAACTGGGGATTGACGATAAAGTATCATTGTATAATACAATGAATTTCAACTACACTGATTTTCAAAAATTATTTGAAGCAGCGGCTAATAAAAGTTGGCAACAAGCTCAACTGGCATTGAAAATAGCAAAGGCAAGTGGGGTAGATACCTATTGGTATAATTTTTATACACTCCCCAAATCATTGCACCAGCGTTATGAGTTTGGCTATTGGCTTTCTTTCTATTTATACCAGGACCTTCGTTATCAGGCTAAGTTGAAAGGAGACATTCGCCGAATTAACTTAATTGACAAAGCCTATTATACTGGAAATTGGGAATTACTTTTAACAGGGTCTGATTCCCTGACAACGCCAACCGTTGTTTTATCAATGCTTGATCAATCAAAACTAAAGGGACAACATCCTAGGTTGTTTTTCGATAAAACAGATATCAGCAGGGTAAGAGGGTTATTACAAGCCAACGACTCACTGATCGGTATCGGCTATCGTCAAGTTATTAAGGAGGCCGATGCAATTCTTGCACAACCGCTTTTTACCTACGGTCTTGATGATGCTAAATTGCGGGTGCCTACTATTCATTTATTTGCTAGTCAACTTCCTAATTTGGTAATGGCTTATCTGCTTACCAGTGATACGTCCTATGCTCATAGAGCTTATACGCAGTTGGAAAAGATGGCTTCCTATCCTGATTGGGGGGCTGATAGACATTTTTTAGATGCAGGAATCGGCGCCTTCAATATTGCATTGGCCTATGATGGATTGTTTGAGTATCTCGGCCCTTCCAGAAGAGAAGTTTTACAGCAAGCGGTCATGAAGCATGTGCTGCAACCAGGTTTAGTACAATTAAAGAAAAATATATGGTGGTCAACGGCTCATCATAACTGGAACGGAATTTGTAATGGAGGAATTATCATGGCCGCCTTGGCTATGTTTGAAACAGATCCCCCGTTAATGGCAGAGTTAGTGGCATTGGCTGCAAATCGTTTGCCCAATTATATCCGTTCATTTGAACCGGATGGACAAAGTGAAGAGGGGCTGATGTATTGGTCATATGGTTTAATGTATACGACGATTGCCTTTGAAAGTATGCAGCGTGTATTAGGAACTACGTTTGGATTAGATCAATATAACGGGTTTAAAAAAACAGGTTGGTTTCCCGCTTATGTATCTGGACCCGTTACGAGTCTTAATATTGGCGATGATCCATTAAAAAATTCACGGAGTCGTTCTTTTTTTTGGTTTGCGCATCATTATGGAGATACTTCGCTCGCCAAATGGCAGTCCACTCTTTGTTTAGAAACACAAACCATGAGTTGGATGGATATGATCTACTATAATCCATCTATGATCTCTGCTAGCCGCAATCCAGATTTTTCTTTAGATTCTTATACCAGAGGAATCGATTTAATGGCTGCGCAAACTAGCACTGCAAAAGATGCCACCTACGTGGCCGTACATGGTGGTCGAAATAATGCTAATCACGGACATTTGGATGCTGGTAGTTTTGATGTACAATCCAAGGGTGAAGTGTGGGCTTATGGTAATCTTGGTCGCGATGATTATACTTATCCCGGTTATTTTTCTAAGCAAACCGTTCCCTCCTATAAAGACCGGGACACTGTTCAAACAATTGCTGGTCGCTGGCATTTTTATCGTTTGAGGGCTGAGGGAAAAAATTGCTTGATCATTAATCCGGATACCAGACCCGATCAAGATGAGCAGGGTGAGGCTAAATTGGTCAAACGTATTTCCTCAATACATGAAGCATTATATACTCTTGATCTAAGTTCTTGTTATAGCAGGGATGTTGACTTTTATTACCGAACCGTACAATTGAACCGTGGGAGTGAGTCAATTATTATTAAAGATAGTCTTCGTACTAAAGGAATTTCCCGGTTGTGGTGGCAACTTCATACAAAGGCAAAGATTCAATTAGGGGCTGATGGGAGATCGGCGACTCTTTACCAGAATGGAAAGAGAATGCGTGCCACCATTTTAAAAGGAGGAAAAGGTTTTTTTGCAGACCTACCCGCAACCTATTTACCGGGTCAACAATTTCCATTGACAAAAAATAGTGCAAATCAGGATTTCAGAAAATTAGTTTTCGAGACTGGAGATTTTAACGAAGGGGTTATTGAGATTTTACTAGAACCAGTAACTAATAAAGAGGAATTTAAAATAGCTTCCAATAGTAATGCAGAAATTCCTAGCATAAAGGCTGCAAAACTTCGATTGGCTTCTGTTTTTCAAGATAGCATGGTCATCCAGCAAGCCAAACCCTCCACGATTTGGGGTTGGGCAAACCCTGGGGCAAAAATTCAAGTAAGTGCTAGCTGGGGGCAAAGTGCCAGTGCCATAACCGATAAGTCTGGTCGCTGGGAAATGAGCTTACGTGTACCTTATGCGAAAAAGGGAGATTACAAGGCCTATACACTGATAATACGAACTGATAAGGACTCTATACGCTTGCATAATATTTTAATTGGCGAGGTTTGGTTTGGAAGTGGGCAAAGTAATATGGAGATGACAATGCAGGCACTTCCCCCTTGGCATAAAGGGGTTAATAACTATGCTTCTGAGATCCCTCTGGCCAATTATTCAGGGATTCGTCTTTTCAAAGTAACCAGGGAAACTTCGGCCACTCCTAGAGACACTGTCAATGCTACTTGGCGAACTTGTAATCCTTCAACAGTTGCTTCTTTCAGTGGAGTAGCTTATTATTTTGCAAGACAATTACAGCAAATATTAGATATTCCAATTGGGATGGTGACCGCGTCTTTTGGCGGCGCTTCATGTCAGGCCTTTATTCCTCAAGAAGTATTAATGAATGATTCAATACTGAGAGTACGTTATTGGCAGCCCTATCTTGCCAATCCAGAGGAAAAGCAACCACACCTGAGGCCCAGTTTAATTTATAATGCGATCATTCATCCTTTGTTACCCTTTTCTATTAAAGGCATTCTTTGGTACCAAGGCGAATCAAATGCAGGCGATATCCAAGGGTATGATTATTTGAATTCAGCCATGATCAATACTTGGCGTACTTGTTTTAAGCAAGGAGAGCTACCTTTTTACTTCGTTCAAATGACTCCTTATGCTTGGAAAAAAAATAATCCGGCAGAGAACGGGTATGCTAAATTCAGAGAAACTCAGTCTCGTGTGTTGAGGGTGTCTGGTACGGGAATGGTTTGCACCATGGATGTGGGGGATTCTGAAGATATACATCCCACCAATAAAAAACCGGTTGGCGAAAGATTAGCTTTTCTGGCTCTGAAAAATACCTATCAAAAGAATGTGCTCGCCTCAGGCCCTCTATTCAAAAGCTGGGTAGCAAAAGATAGTAAAGTGATGATAGAGTTTGAAAAATTTTCCTTGGGCACAGGACTTACTACTTCTGATGGAAAATCACCACAACATTTTATGCTGGCTGGCCCAGACAGTGTTTTTTATACGGCCGCTGCCACCATTGAAAAAAATAGAATTGTATTGCAAACTCCCGCTGTTAAAGATCCTGTGGCTATTCGATATGCCTTCACTAATGCAGTTATCACCAATCTTCAAAATAAAGAGGGGTGGCCTGCTTTTCCCTTCAGGACCGATCGTTGGATGAAGGAAACCATCATTGTAAATAAAGAGATTAATGAATAAATTCCGAATGAAAAATAAGTGGTTGTTAGTGGTGGCTCCTTTAGTAGTTTCAGCACTTCTATCGAATGATCTGAATGCGCAATATCGTCAGAACTACGGGTTGCTGAAACCACTTCCCGACAGTATGCTTCCTCATTCCAAGGGGGCTATCGATGAGCCATTTGCTGTTGCTAAAGTAAAAGTAAATAGTAATCCCGTACTGCTTGAGAATGATCGCTATCTTCTCAATCAAGGGTGGGAGTTAGCAAGCAATGAGATGGTGATGCTTGGAAATGGATCTCCCATGGAGGCTAATTACAATACGAACCATTGGTATAATGCTTCAGTACCAGGTACGGTATTGACCACACTAGTGAATCAGGGCGTTTATCCGGATCCTTATATTGGATTGAATAATATGCATATCCCCGACTCACTTTGCCGCCAGATCTGGTGGTACCGTTTGCAATTCAATAGTCCCGTCATTGCGGAGGGGAAAAAGGCCTGGCTGCATTTTGATGGAATTAACTATAAAGCTAATTTTTATCTTAATGGAAAAAAGATCGGTCTTTTGCACGGGGCCTTTAAAAGAGCTGCATTTGATGTAACCTCAGTCTTGAATCACAATGGCTCCAATATTTTATTGGTACAGATCCTTCCTCCACCTAATCCTGGTATTCCACATGAGCAATCACTACTGTCTGGTATGGGACCTAACGGAGGACAACTTGCACTCGATGGTCCTACTTTCATCTCGGCTGAAGGTTGGGATTGGGTGCCGGGTATTCGCGATAGGAATATGGGGATTTGGCAAGACGTACGCTTGCAAATTACAGGCCATATTACACTGGGAGATCCTCAGATAATTACCGATCTGCCCTTGCCTGATACCACTACCGCATTTTTAACTGTAAAGACTTCTGTAAAAAATCATCAGACTGTGGCACAGCAGGTGAAAGTCGTATTGAAAATTGATGATATCTTACTGGAGAAAAAAATAGAGGTATCACCTGGCCAGGAGGTACCTGTGGTATTCACTAATAGGGAATTCCCTTCCTTGCAAATCAAAAATCCAAGGCTTTGGTGGCCCAATGGCTATGGTGAACAAAATTTACATACGGCTCATATTTCGGTTGCTAATAATAATGGTATAATTAGTGATTATCAAAAAACTCGTTTTGGTATTAGAGAACTCTCCTACGAATTAATGGCAGATGCAACAACTAGAAAAAATTGGCGCTTCTTGTATAGCCCAACTGATCAGGAGGAAAAAGTTCCTCTGTTAGATAATCAAGCTCGTCGTGAATACGAGAAGAGAATTTTTATTCCTTCCCTCCGAAAAGATGTCGATACTAAGCAACTGATCACGTTACAAGACTCTACTAATCCTTACTTAGTAATAAGAGTGAATGGTATTCGTATTTTTTGTCGCGGGGGAAACTGGGGAATGGATGACGGCATGAAACGAGTATCGAAAGAGAGACTTGAGCCATACTTTCAATTACATCAACAGGCCAATTTTACCATGATAAGAAATTGGACTGGAGAAAGTACACAGTCATCTTTTTATGATCTGGCCGATGAATATGGATTATTGGTATGGAATGATTTTTGGATCTCTACCGAAGGATATAATTTGAATCCACTCGATCAAGAATTATTTCTTCAAAATTCGCTGGACGCCATCAAGCGCTTTAGAAATCATCCTTCAATAGCCATTTGGTGCCCTCGAAATGAAGGGTACGCGCCAATTGGTATAGAAGATGAATTGTATAGACAATTAATGCAAGAAGACGGAACTAGACATTATATTGGGAATTCCCGTGAAATTAACTTAAGGCAAAGTGGAGATTGGCATTTCATTCCGGATCTGTCTCTCTACTTTACAAAATATGCCGAAGGATTTAGTACAGAAATAGGGACATTTTCGATTCCAACTGCTACAACCATACGTAAGTTCATAAAACCAGAGGATCATTGGCCTATCAATGATGCCTGGCACTATCATGACCTGCATAGCAATAATCAAAATTTGCAAGGGTATCTTACAACGGTGGATAGTCTATTTGGTAGTTCTGGTAATCTTGATGATTTTTCGCGTAAGGTGCAGTTGGTTAATTACGAATCTCACCGTGCCATATTTGAAGGATGGAATAATAAAATGTGGCAAAATGCTAGTGGAGTTCTACTATGGATGTCGCATCCTGCTTGGCCCAGTATGATCTGGCAAACGTATTCCTGGGATGCAGAGACGCATGGTTCATATTTTGGTGCTAAAAAAGCTTGTGAATCAGTTCATATCCAATTAAATCGCCACGATAATAAAATTATTGTAACTAATAGTGGTAGAGAAAAGTTAACTGGCTTAAAGGCGAGTTATATAATTTATGATTTGAGCGGCAAAAAAATAGCCACTGCTACCACTACTGTCGAGTTGAAACCCAACAGCCGGGAGCAACTTTCCCTAGACCCCATCAGTAACAATATAGTGGTGCCGGTATACCTGGTACGATTATCTTTGGTTGATTCGAAAGGAAGAATTATCTCTACCAATGATTATTGGAGAAATGGTTCCGGGGCTCGCGATTTTAAAGCGTTTAATGCTCTTCCGTCTGTTGAATTAACCGCAAGCTTGATGTCTTCGGTTCCAAACAATCAATCCTGGAAAATATCTAACAAGAGCAAGACACCCGTTATAGGAATAAAATTGAATTTGTTGGAAGGTACAGGACAGGCAATTCTTCCTGCTCACTTCAGTGATGGATACTTTAGTTTGATGCCTGGGGAAGAAAAAATAATAACCGTTAAGTACTCTACGCAAAAAGTACCTGTCTCATTACAGTCAGAGGGGTATAACTCATCACTAAAAAAATATCCCATAAAATAAAGACGATGAAGAATTTTATTAGCTCTTGCATCATTCTGTTTATTTGGGGCACGCTTTATGCGCAACCTGTCATGCAGGCCGTTCAAGTGGAGGTCACTGCTAAAGGGGATGTGTGGAATCGTAAAGTAGGAGAGTCGGTCAGCTTCTTGATTTCGATCAAGGAGAAAGGAGAATTCATTCGTGAAGGCTATGCGATTGTTGAAATAGGTCCGGAACGGATGCCTGCTTATTATAAAGATACTCTCAAGTTAACGGGTGGAGTTTTACAAACCAGTCCTCAACTGCTAAAAGAGTCCGGATTTCTTCGTTGCGTGGTCACAACTACGATTAAACAAAAGTCTTATCGGGGAGTGCATACTGTAGCATATGAGCCAGAGCGGTTACAACCGACAGTAGGATATCCTACTGATTTTTTGACATTTTGGAATAAAATGAAAGAGGAGCTTGCCGCCTTACCATTGGATGCAAAATTTACCTTACTTCCTGAAAGGAGTTCTGCGCAAACGAACGTATTTCATGTTAGCATCAATAACCTCGGATCCTCCCGATTATATGGTATTCTTTGCGTTCCTAAGAAGCCTGGTAAATACCCCGCCATATTGCAAGTGCCGGGTGCTGGTATTAGGCCCTACAATCCTGATCTAGAGTTGGCAGATAGAGGGATAATTGTTTTCACCATTGGTATCCATGGTATATCCGTGATCCAGGATCCAAGTGTATATCGCGATTTGGAAGCGGGTTCGTTGAAAGGGTATTTTTTCTTTAATATGCATGACAGGGATCAATACTATTATAAGCGTGTATATGCAGGGTGTATTCGTGCCAATGATCTTCTCGTATCCCTTCCAGAGTTTGATGGTAAAAATTTAGCCGTCAGTGGGAATAGTCAGGGGGGCGCGCTCAGTATTGTAACAGCTTCCTTGGACCCACGCGTAAAATACCTGGGAGCCATTCACCCTGCTCTGTGTGATTTGACGGGATATACAGTTGGCAGAGCCGGTGGCTGGCCTCATATGTTTTCAAAGTCTAATAGTTGGCATGTTTTTCAAGAGTCCTTCAAGCAAAGCCTTTCCTATTACGATGTATTGAATTTTGCTAAGAGCTTAACGGTTCCTGGGTTTTATACCTGGGGATACAATGATGAAACTTGTCCTCCTACATCCATGCAGGCTACTTATAATGTAATTAATGCTCCTAAGTCTCTGTTCCTTTACCCTGAAACGGGACATTGGTTTTATCCCGAGCAAAAAAAAGCCATGAATGATTGGTTGCTTTCTAAAATGGGTATCCAATGAAAAAGTTGACCCTCATATTTTTTTCATTCGGCTTGCTATTTATTGCAACAAAGGAAGTCTCCTCACAGCCAAACGCTGCATTGTCTCCAATAGATAAAAAGGCTGCACAACTTCTTAAACAATTAACGCTCGAAGAAAAAATTGGCTTATTAGGGTATCAGGCAAAAGCAGTTCCTCGGTTAGGTATACCTGCATACAATTGGTGGAATGAGGCCTTACATGGAGTGGCAAGAGCTGGTAAGGCGACTGTTTTCCCGCAAGCCATTGCAATGGCTGCTACTTTTGATGAATCCGTTGTTCAATCGATCGGCGACGTCGTTTCTACCGAGTCCCGTGCCAAATATGAAATGGCATTTAAAAATAATAGTAGTATTCAATACATGGGATTGACATTTTGGTCTCCCAATATTAATATCTTTCGAGATCCACGTTGGGGTCGTGGTCAGGAAACCTATGGGGAAGATCCCTATCTCACTGCGCAAATTGGAAAAGCGTTTGTCCGCGGTTTGCAAGGAACCGATCCATCGAGATTAAAAGTAGCAGCTGCAGCCAAACATTTTGCAGTGCATAGTGGTCCGGAGAGTAGCCGACATTTTTTTGATGCACAAGTAGATGAAAAAGATCTACGTGAAACGTATTTATACGCCTTTAAAGAATTGGCCGATGCGGGTGTAGAGGCATTCATGTGTGCCTACAACCGTGTCAATGGAGAACCTTGCTGCGCCAGTTATACCTTGTTAGATTCTATTCTCAGAAAGGAATGGAAGTTTAAAGGACATGTAGTAGCTGACTGCTGGGCTCTCGATGATATCTATAAAGGGCATAAAGTAGTTGCCGGACCTTCGGAAGCTGCGGCCGCCGCTATAAAGGCAGGAGTTAATTTAGATTGTTCCGATCTTTTACAAAATGAGGCACCGGTGGCTTTGAAAAAAGGATTATTAACGCCCTTGGATATTGATAAAGCAGTGTTGCCTGTTCTCAAAACTATGATCAAGCTGGGCATTGTGAAAAATCCTGATCGTACAACTGTACCAGCTGCAACGCGTGTTAATACCGCCGAATCTCGTGCCTTGGCTAAAAAAGCAGCGATCAAAAGTTTTGTGCTATTAAAAAATGACAAACAAATATTGCCACTTCAAAAAAAGAAGTACAGATCTCTTATGGTGATTGGCCCAAGGGCAAGTTCAACTTCTGCGTTACTCGGAACTTACCATGGCGTCTCTGATAACTTGGTGACTCCTTTAGAGGGGATTGTACGGGCTGTGGGTCCTGAGACCCTAGTGCAATTTGAGCAGGGTTGTATAGATGAGGACAGTTTATCTTATGGCGGAATTTGGGCGGCGAGTTTATGTGATATTTCTATAGCAGTGGTTGGATTAAATCCATTGTTGGAAGGTGAAGAACATGATGCCTTTTTATCGGTAGCTTCAGGCGATAGGACTTCACTTGGGCTGCCCGCTTCTCATATTGAGTTATTAAAAAAACTTAAAAAAAATGGAAAACCTGTTGTTGCCATTGTCACTTCAGGAAGTGCGGTTGATATAAACGCAATTGAACCTTATGCAGATGCTATCTTATTAACCTGGTATGCTGGTGAGGAAGGTGGAAACGCTTTGGCCGATGTTTTGTTTGGAAAGGAAGATCCTGGAGGACGATTACCCATTACTTTTTATCGTTCGGTAAGTGATCTTCCTGCCTTTGATAACTATTCTTTGCAAGGAAGGACTTACCGTTATTACAAGGGACCTGTTGCATACCCTTTTGGATACGGACTAAGCTATGCCAGTTTTGATTATCGGCTTATTGATCGTTCCTTAAAGATCGATATAGCGAGTGATACAATTGTGTTCAGCATTGCTGTTCGTAATACTGGATCTCGAAAAGGAGATGAGGTGGTTCAAGTGTATGCGAGGTATCCGCTAATTGAACGTATGCCCTATCGTGAGTTAAAATATTTTAAGCGGGTGAGTCTGCAACCTGGACAATCTCAACAATTAACATGTAAGATTCCCTTAAAACAACTTAAAAAGTGGAATAGTGCTACACATCAGTGGCAACTATTCCCTGGGGATTATAGTTTGATCATAGGTTCTAATTCGCTAGATGAAAGAATGCAGATTTCATTCACTATTCCCAATTAATTCATAATGAAGTATCTATTCATCATAGTTGGTTTATTGTTGGCTGGGGTAGTTCCTGCGCAACAAAGCAAGCGTGTAATTATTTTAAAAAATCATAGTACTCAGGATATCAAGGGGCAGGTTATTGAATTGTCTTGGAAAAAACTTACGCATTATTATAAACTTATTGACACAACCTTATTCGCCTTGGAAGATAAGTCGGGCCAAGAAATTCCTATTCAGTTTGAAAGTCTTCCAGATGGATCTATTGATAAAGTACTTGTTTTTGTTTCTGTTCCTGCAAAAAGTAATACCATCCTCAAGGTCGTAAAGCGTACTCGAAAAAACTACCCCTCGCTTGTGTATGGTCGTTATGTTCCTGAGCGAAAAGATGATTTTGCCTGGGAGAATGATAGAATTGCTTTTAGAATGTATGGTAAGGCACTGCAGTTCACCAATGAAAATGCACATGGGATAGATGTGTGGGCAAAGCGCACCAATCAGTTGGTCATCAATGATTGGTATAAAAAAAATGACTACCACAAGGATCATGGGGAGGGGCTTGATTTTTATTCCGTAGGTCTGACCATGGGTGCTGGTAATATTGCGCCTTATATCGCTGATACAGTATTTTATCCAGGCAACTATACCCATTGGAAAATCTTAGAGCATGGGCCTTTGCGATTACGATTTACACTAACATATGATAGTTTTAGTTATAAGGGTGTTGCAGTAATGCTCGAAAAAGAAATTCAATTGTCTGCTGGTGATCAATTTAATAAAGTGACTGTCTCTCTAAACGCATCAGACCCGGTAAAGGTTCCTATGGCGGTTGGGATTGTGAGACGTAAGGAGGGAGGGTATTTTAACTTTGACAAGCATCATAAAATCGCAACCTACTGGGAGCCTGCAAGCATTGTAAATGGATCCATTGGGGTAGGGGTTATTTTCAGTGACAATGTTGATCTTAAAACTACGCAATCACAACAGTTGTTCATTTGTAGTATGCATTCGCTTCAGCAATTGGTTTATTATACCGGTGCTACCTGGGATAAACAGGGAGATTTTACAACAGCAACTACTTGGAAAAGGGTTACTAGAAATTTCGCAAAAGAAACTCGAGGAAAAACAAGCATTAAAATTCGATATCAATAAAATGAAATTATTTGAAAGTACTTTTGCAAATTTGCTAATACATGAGTATACTGGACAAATTTAAGTTGAACGGTAAAACTGCATTAGTGACCGGGTGCAGTAAAGGAATCGGTCAGGCAATAGCCATTGGTTTGGCGCATGCCGGTGCTGATATTATTGGTATTTCGCAGTCATCTTCTTTTACTGAAAGTGAAACTGCATTACACGTGAGGGCAACAGGGAAAAACTTTTTAGGTTTTCAAGCTGATCTGTCTGATAGAAAGCAACTTTATGAATTTCTATCATCACTCGAAAATATGTCAATAGTTCCTGACATCTTAGTAAATAATGCTGGAATTATTAATCGAGCACCAGCTGTCATGCATACTGATGAGGAGTGGGATGAAGTTTTGTCGCTAAATCTTGACAGTCCTTTTATTCTTGCCCGAGAAATTGGTAAAAAAATGGTTGATCGTGGCACTGGAAAAATAATATTTACTTGTTCTTTGTTAAGTTTTCAAGGAGGAATTTTAGTCCCTGGTTACGCAGCAAGTAAAGGGGCAATTGCAAGTTTGGTCAAGGCTTTAGCTAACGAGTGGGCTTCAAAGGGTGTCAATGTAAATGGGGTTGCTCCAGGCTACATTGCTACAGATAACACCGCCGTTTTACGAGCAGATTCAATCCGTAGTAATTCAATTCTACAACGCATTCCAGCAGGTCGATGGGGATTGCCTGAAGATCTTGTGGGTGCATTTATATTTCTCTCCTCGGATGCCAGTTCTTATGTTCATGGAGAAATATTAACTGTTGATGGAGGGTGGATGGGACGATAAACTAATTAAAAATTAAAAAAATTTACAAATCATGCAAGTAAGGTACCAGCAGAGTCCCGAGGCAGTACGCAGTATGAATACCGCAAAACTCCGAGAGCATTTTTTGATTCAAAACCTCATGCAAAAAAATAAGGTGACGTGGATATATACTCATTATGATCGGGTGATGGTAGGGGGTGTCAAGCCAGTATCAAAGAAAGTGCTACTGCAATCCAGCGATCAATTAAAAGCAGACTATTTTTTAGAGCGTAGGGAACTTGGTATTATTAATGTTGGTAGTAAAGGAGTTGTCACTGTAGATGGTAAAAAGTATCTACTTGATTCTTTAGACTGCATCTATATAGGTCTTGGTTCCAAAAAGGTTGTCTTAGAAAGTAATACAACTAAAAATCCTGCTGCTTTTTATATGGTCTCAACACCCGCCCATCACCGTTATCCTACCCGTCTGGTACGCTCAGCTAATGCTTTGCCAACACCAATGGGTAATGCAGAAAACTCCAACGAACGTATTATTTATAAATACATACATGATAAGGGAATTAAAAGCTGTCAATTGGTTATGGGGCTTACACTCTTAAAATCTGGCTCAGTTTGGAACTCATTTCCTCCTCATACGCATGATAGACGAACAGAAATTTACTTTTACTTCAACTTACAAGCCAATAGTCAAGTTTACCACATCATGGGTGAACCACAGGAAACAAGGCATTTAGTTATTTCCAATGAGCAAGCTGTAATTTCTCCTTCTTGGAGTATGCACTATGGCTGTGGAACTTCCAGTTACAGTTTTATTTGGGCAATGGCCGGCGAAAATCAAGATTTCGCCGATATGGACCAAGTGCCTGGCTCAATTATTCGTTAGTGTTTAACAGTAGCGTAGCTATTCTCCAACAACTTTTTCGATTTTAACGCAAACGTTTGCATGTAAAAAGTTGTAATTCTTGCAAATTTTAATTTGTAGTCGTTTTACATTCATAGTGCCAATTCTTGCACTAACCGATTGCTTATGTTACTTAAACATCTTAACCCTCCCTTTATTAAACCAACAGCTATGATTAAAAAAGCTATGCTTTTTGCAAAACCCATTCTTTTTGCTGTTTTCTTTCTTGCCCTTGCAACTTTCTCTTTTGCGCAAGGCCCTGGACGTATTACAGGAAAAGTATTTAGTGAAACTACAGAGCCGTTAGTAGGTGTAGTAGTTCAAATCAAAGGTGACAAGTCTGGAGGAACCACTACTGACAAAAATGGACAGTTTTCAATCAATGTAAACAATGCTAATACTACACTAGTATTTAGTATTGTAGGTTATCAGTCAGTTGAAATGCGTGCTACTGATAATATGTTTATAAACTTAAAGGTTGCTGCTTCTACTATGGAAGAGGTTGTTGTAGTAGGTTATGGTACGCAAAAAAAAGAAACATTATCTGGTTCAATTGCCACTATTCGTTCTGAAGGTATCGCAACTACAAAGAGTACGAGTGTGGTGAGTAATATCCAGGGAAAAATACCTGGTGTTCATATTCGTCAGCAAACTGCAGAGCCAGGTACATTCAATAGCCTGGTCAGTATTCGCGGTTTTGGGACTCCTTTATTAGTAATTGATGGTATACCACGTGATGGAATGTCTGATTTCGAAAGATTAAATCCTGAGGATATTGAAAGTATTTCAGTATTAAAGGATGCGGCAGCTGCTATCTACGGAATGAACTCAGATAATGGCGTATTAATTGTTACAACAAAGAAGGGATCGAGAGGTAAAGCAAAAATTACATATACCGGCTACTATGGTTATAAGCAGGCAACCAGTATGCCTGCCAATGTTGATGCATATACTTATCGGGTTATCAAGAATGAGATGAATGCTAATACTAAGTTGCCAGTTGCATTTAGCCAAACTGAATTGGATAAATGGAAAGAGGGAACACTGCCAGGTTATCAAGATTTTGATTGGTTTAATGAAATATTACGTGATTATACAGCCCAGCAGCAACACAATCTTTCAATTTCTGGTGGTACTGATCAAATGACTTATTACACCAGTATCGGAATTTTAAGTGATGATGGTATTTTGAAAAGTGATATTCAAAAGTATCGTAAGTATAATTTTCGTAATAATGTAACATTTAGTCTTTCAAAGGATTTAAAAGCTACTATCAATTTTGCAGGAAGAATCGATAATAATAAAAGTCCACAGGGGTCCTATTTCTGGTTTTTTAAGCCCCTTATTATTGCTGATCGCGCTTTTACTCCTTTTGTTCCTGGATTCCCTAATAATGTTACTCGTATCCCACCTGAATTTACGAATCCCTATGCCTTGGCAAGTGAGGAAATATCAGGTTATGAGAAATGGAGCAATGTTCAGTATCAAAGTAATGTTGAATTGAGCTATACTGTTCCTTTTGTTAAGGGATTACGCTTGGCTCTACAGGGAGCCTATGATGGAAATATTAATAATTGGTCAAATCTTCAGCGGGCCTATTTCCAGTACGACATGGTAACAAATGTTCCTACTGTACGTGGTGTTAACCGCTATAGCAATTCTATGAATCAATTTAGTCGTGCTGTGTTGCAGGCTACTGCTAATTATAAAAAAACAATTGCAGGCGTTCATAACCTAGGATTGACTGCGGTATATGAAATGCGTGCGCTGCGTAATGATATAATTTCCGGTAACAGACAGTATGATGATGTTTATACTACAGATATTCTCAATCAAGGGAGTTTAACTAACGCACAAAATGGCGGTGATCGAATATTGCAACGCTACCTTGCTACTTTAGGAAGATTAAATTATGATTTTAGAGGAAAGTACTTGTTAGAAATGGCTTTTCGTAATGATGGTTCTTATCGTTATGCCCCATCTAAACGCTGGGCTTTTTTCCCTTCTGCCTCGGTGGGTTGGAGAATTTCGCAGGAACCTTTCATTAAAAATAATTTTCGGTTTATTTCTGACTTAAAACTTCGTGCATCCTACGGTGCAATGGGTGCAGATGCGGGAAATCCGTTCGAGTACTATGCAGGTTATCGATTTGGTGCTGTTAATACCGGCTATGTACTTACTCCAAATGTTTTAACACTAGGCATGGTTCCTCCTGGTGTTGTTAATGATAATCTTACCTGGGTAAAAACTAAAACTGCAAATATTGGTGTTGACTTATCTCTATGGAATGGAAAGTTGGGTGTAATTGCCGATGTTTTTCGTAAAGACAGAGACGGACTGCTTGCAAATAGAATTCAATCCGTTCCCAATACATTCGGCGCAAGCTTCCCGCAGGAAAATATAAACGCGGATAAGGTTATGGGTATAGAAATGATGGTATCCCATAAAAATAAGATTGGTGGAGTTACGTACGAAGTAGCTGCAAATGCAACACTTGCAAGAAAGTACCTGGTGTATTCCGAGAGAGCTCCTTACCAAAGTAGCATGCAGCGTTGGAAAGATGCTTGGGGAAGTGATCGTATTTTGGGAAGAGAGTGGGGTTATATTTACGATGGCCGTTATACCGATATTCGTCAGTACCAAACTGCACCACTTATGGGCGGTACTTTAGGAAATTCTATGATGCTTCCCGGAAGTAATGCAGTTACAGATGTGGATGGTAATGGTATTATTGATGGAAATGATCAGCTTCCTGAATTTTGGTCTGGGCAATATCAAGGTTTTGCAGGGAATCCCCCTTTGCAATATGGTGCTACGGCAAGTATAGGATACAAGCAATTTGATTTGAATTTAGTATTTCAGGGGGCCTCTATGTTTACCATATTTGCCTCGCCTAACGATGTTTGGGGGTATGGGCGTTACCCTGGGTTGTGGGAAAAATACCTTGACCGCTGGAGATTAGAAGATCCCTCTATGAACCCTTATGACCCAGCTGCAAAATGGATTCCAGGCCGATATCCAGCCCTTCGCGCCAATTTTAATAATACTACAGATGCACTTACTACCGATCAGTGGAGAATCAATGCAACATTTCTCCGCTTGAAGAGTTTAGAGATGGGGTACACTATACCGAACGATGTCCTTCGTAAGTCTGGAATTAACGGATTGCGCGTTTATGTAAATGCATTTAATTTATTTACTTTCTCTAATGATCTGGCAAAGAATTTGGATCCTGAACGCGAAGAGGGAGCTTATCAAGCTGATTTAACATACCCACTCATGCGTTCTTTCAATTTTGGAATGACGATTAACTTCTAAACAACTGCACTATGAAAAAAATACTTATTTATACACTTATCATTTTTACCGGTCTTGTAACAAGTTCCTGTAAAAAGTTTTTAGAAGTACAACCGCTTGATAGAGTACCCGCTTCTCAACTTTTAACGGATGTAAACGGGGTTAGGGTGTTATTGGCAAATTTGTATAGCCGAGTTCCTATGGAGGATTTTGTATATAATCCTGGAAAGTGGTTTAGCTATTACCGTGAGTCAAATGGTTACATTGAGCCGGGATTTGGGACTACATTTTATACTGATGAAAGTACTGCTTCTACAGGAACGGGTGTAGGTCCAACCAACGATGGCTACTGGGGATATGACGCTATCCGTCAAACAAATCTTTTTATTGAACAACTTCCTCAAGTTGCAATGTCCGATCAGCAAAGAGCCGGTTTAGTTGCAGAAGGCCGTTTTATAAGGGCCTACATGTATTTCGGCTTAGCAAAAAGATATGGTGGTGTTCCATTGATTGAGCGCTCTCAAGAGTATATCCCAGGATCGGATAATGCTAATTTATTTGTACCACGCAGTACCGAGAAAGCAACTTGGAGTTACATTTTGTCTGAATTAGATTCGGCTGCGATGGCACTTCCAACTTCTCGTACAGCTGTAGAAGGTCAATATCGTGTTACAAAATGGGCTGCTTTGGCACTTAAATCAAGAGTAGCACTACATGCCGCCTCGGTTGCAAAATATTGGAGTCGGGCTCCATTGACTGGGACTGCCGTTGATCAAGGATTAGTGGGTGGTATGACTGCAGCTGATGCAACCAATTTTTATCAGCAATGTATAGATGCTTCTGCTGCAGTTATTAGTCAATCCGGAAAAGGGCTGTACAGACCTACACCAGCTAACAGGGCCGAGGCTGCAAAGAATTTTCAAGACATTTTTCAAAATCCTGCTGGTGCAGATGTAGAAGTACTGCTGAAAAAAGGGTATATCGATGGACAAACCACTCTTTTGCAGGGTCATACAGTCGATGTTTTTTATAATCCTTCACAAACCAATCCAGGGGGATTGTATTATGGACGTTTCAGCCCAACATTAAACTTAGTTGACCTGTTTGAGGATTATTCAGATAATGGTCAGGGTAGAAGTGTTCCATTAGTTACCCGTTTAGATGGGAATGAAAGTGATGTAGTTGCCAATCCAGTAAATTTTGATGTAAATAAACCTTACAAGCAATATGATAATTTGAGTGATATTTTTGCTGGTAAGGATGCAAGATTACATGCTAGTATTATTGTACCTGGTTCTACTTGGAAAGGAGTGACTATAATTATGCAAGGCGGATTGGTAAGACAAGATGGAAGTAAGATTGTTTACACTAATGGCTCTGCTCCAGGTAGGGATGGGCGTACCTATTTTGCTTTAGGAGCTTCTGCTTTAAGTGGTCTGTCTGCATTTCATAATATTGGTGCAAATGCCGATCAGAATTTTTCGTGCTCAGGATTTAGTTTAAAGAAATTTTTGCAAGAGGGAAAAAATGTCCCGGGATTTTACTTTAGTTCAACTCAAGACTTTATTGATATTCGTTTAGCTGAAGTTTTTTTAAATTACGCTGAAGCAGTTGTTGAAGGTGGAGTAGGCGACGCCACATTAGCCGCTACTTACTTAAATGCATTACGTAGACGCGCTGCTCATACTGACAATATTCCATTAAGCCTAGCTAATGTCCTAAAAGAACGTCGTGTTGAGATGGCATTTGAAGGACAGCGTTATTGGGATATGATCAGACGTCGTGAAAACCATACAATGTTTCAGGGCTCAAGAAGACAAATATTGGTTCCTGTTATCGATCTACGTCAACCCACTCCCAAATATATTTTTGTACGGGCTAATAACTTTTATGACGAGCGCGCAAACGGGCAAAATTTCCAGCAGTGGTTTTACTACAGGCCTATACCTGGTGTAAGTACAAATAGACTGATTCAAAACCCCAATTATTAATACTTAAATAAAGTAAATTATATGAAAGTCCAATTTTCAAGTTTGTTACTCTTGTTGGGTTTGAGTCTGTCACTTTCCTCTTGTATGAAAGATGACATGGAGGGCCCCAATGCACAAGTTTATGGTATTATTAAGGATAAAGTTACAGGTGAGCCTGTCCAGACTGAATTGATCAATGGCTCAATTATTCAAGCTTTTGAGTTAGGCTATGCTACACCAGTTGCCCAAAACTGGCTTATTAAGAATACCGGTGAGTATCGTAACAATTTAGTTTTTGCAAACAAGTATAATTTTAACTTGATAAACGGAAACTTCATTCCAGTTTCTATAACTGATTATGAGATTAAGCCGGGCGAAAATAAACTTGATTTTGAAGTAGAACCTTATATCCGAGTTAAAAACTGTACCATTACTAAAAACTCGAATAATCAAGTAGTTGCCACCTTTAATTTAGAGCCGGGTGTTGCTGCTGCCCGATTAAGCGCTATACGTCTCTATGCCTTTAGCGATGTTTATGTCGGCGAGTCAGTAAAGTTTAATACAGCTGGAACCAGCTTTCAGCAGTCATTTGGAACACCGATCGTGATTAATCCAGCAACAACATATACTTTAACAATCGATCTTAATACTAACGCAACATTATTTCCTGCCGGACGTGATTATTTTTTTCGTGTAGGTGCACTTGCCAGTATTTCAGGGTATGGAACTGTGAGAAGAAATTATGCTTCACTGGTTAAAATCAGTTTGTAAGATCCTTTGAAAATTCATTTTATCATCAATAGGACCCTGTGCTTATAGCCAGGGTCCTTTTATTTTAAATTTTATGCAGTACTATAAACTTTATTTTTTTTCTTTTCTACTATTGACAGGTCAGGCAAACGGTCAACCAACAAAGGCCTCCAAAGTTCAAATGTCCGATAGCATGATTTTATCTCACATAAAACAATTTCAACCTTTACAAGGGGCATCAATACCTTCCGATATTAAAAATCGAATAGGAGCCACACACGTTGCTGGCAAGTATTATTTTACGGATAAGCCTTATTTAGTAGAGGGTAGTGAGAAAATGCTTGAAATGGGTTATGGAGTTTTAAAACTTTGGTTTAGAAAAAATCCAGGAAATGGATATTTTTATAATTCTAATTGGAATTTGCCAAAAGAATTATCGTTAACACAATTAGCCCAGCATCCCTATTGGAAATCTGTTTTTGAAATGCCTTTTCATACTATTGCATTAAGTGTCGATGGTGCTGGCGTTCGCACAACAGATTCTTCCGCTGCCAAAGAAGAACAAGAAATATACGAATTGACAAAGTATCTGCTTACAACCTACGCACATCGCGAGCTTACATTTGTTATTCATAATTGGGAAGGGGACTGGATGATGCGTGGTGGTACCGGAGACTATGCACGTTGGTCACGAAAGGCAGGTGAATTAATACGCGCAGTTGACGGCGACCGTGTAACCGTTCTGGTACCAAATGATTCTATGCAGCGCATTAATGCCATGGCAACTTGGTTTGCTGCCCGTCAGAGAGGTGTAAGCAGGGCACGTGCGGAGGTAAAAGTCACGAAGGCTAAAGTATACCATGCCATAGAAGCAAATAAGGTTATGGATAGTCAAGCTGGTATTCCTGGAATCATTAATAGTGTTGTTCCACTCATTGAAACCGATATGGTATCATGGTCTTGTTATGATGGGATGGACGCAACTGGATTAGGCCTCTATAAAGGAATTCAATACATACAATCACTCATGCGGCCTACTCCCTATATGAAAGGAAAGAAATTAGTTTTTTTGGGCGAAATAGGAATACCAGAACAACGCTATGAGGGATTAACTACTAAAGAACCAGTGGTTGCAAGATGGGATGCTTATGTTGGTGTTTGCCTTGCTTTAGAGGTTCCTTATATTATGCAGTGGGAATTATATTGTAATGAGCCTAAAAACGAGGAACTTCGAAAACTCACTGACACTCGAAAAACAGATGAAATGCGAGGCTTTTGGCTGATCCGACCAGACGGTACCGATAGCTGGGCAGGAGAGTACTTCAAGCAGTTGTTAAAAAATGCTGGCGGAAAAATACGATCAACGAATTAAGTTAATCGGGCTTTACGCAATGATAGTTGACCTTAGGCAGTACTATTTAATTATTTTTCAGTGCTTATTTTTATTTAGCTGTGCTGAAAATAAAGTTGATAATTTTCAACCTGCTAAGTATTCTATTCATTCCTGTTTAAAATTTCCAGTAAGATTTAGTGGGAATGATACTACTAATTATATAAACTTTAATGGAGATACCTCTATATCCGGGATGATTTTTATACAAGGTGGAGAATTTAACATGGGGGGTGATAATGAACAAGCAGAGTCCGACGAGTTGCCCAAACACATTGTTATAGTTTCTTCTTTTTATATTGATGTGACGGAGGTAACTAATTTTCAGTTTCAACAATTCATTAATGCTACTGGATATATTACAACAGCTGAGCGAAAGCCAGATTGGGAACAACTAAAAAAAGAATTACCACCAGGAACGCCTACACCACCTGACTCACTTTTGACCCCCTCCTCACTAGTATTTAAACCTACACAAGGTCCAGTAGATCTTAACAATTATAACCAATGGTGGACATGGAAAAAGGGTGCGAACTGGCGGCATCCCGATGGTCCTGAAAGTTCAATATTCGGAAAAGAAAATCATCCTGTTGTGCATGTAAGTTGGGAAGATGCTATGGCTTATTGTAAGTGGGCTGGTAAACGTCTGCCTACGGAAGCGGAGTGGGAATATGCAGCAAGAGGCGGATTATTAGCTTCTGTTTATCCTTGGGGTAATGAGGCGTTAGATTGTAATACGCCAAAAGCAAATACTTGGGAGGGGAAATTTCCTTACTATAATTCTTTACGTGATGGGTTTCTAAAAATCGCTCCTGTTGCAAGTTTTAGTCCTAATGGATATGGCTTGCATGATATGTCTGGAAATGTTTGGGAATGGTGTAGTGATTGGTATGATTACTCGTATTATGAATCTTTTAAAGGGGTACAAGTTATCAACCCCAAAGGCCCTCTTGATTCCTACGATCCACAAGAGCCTTTTACAAAAAAACGGGTACTGCGTGGAGGTAGCTTTTTATGTAATGATACTTACTGTAGCGGATATCGGGTTTCACGTCGAATGAAAACAAGCCCAGATACCGGTATGGAGCATATTGGATTTCGATGCGTGCGTGACAAAATGTAACTCAGCTAATTCTAAATTTGATCTTATCATTAAACTATACTCTTTGTAACCTAACAGTGAATATTCATTTAGATGAGTATCAATTTATATTTATATAATTTGATGTATTTCTTATCATATTTATATATATCGATACGTATTGATTTGTTTTGATTTATGTTGCTATTAGGTCGATATCAATCTGTTGGGTTTAAGTATAGAAAGGACCTTTTTTACCTGTCACTCAGTTTTTTTGCCTTTCGTTTTTCGTTTTGATAGGTTGCTGCTAGTATTATTATTATGCTTGTTGTCAAAATTATCGCGAACCGATTTCGCTTGATGAATTGTAGCAGGGCGATACTAGTTGACGGAGTCATGGCAGGAGCTGCGGTTAGGTTGAGTTGTTCCAAATCCGATGGTAGTGCCTTTGAGGCCTCCTTTGCTAAAATTGTTTCTTCTTTAAATTGCTCAACAGCGATCTCAATCTTTGTTGGCTCTCGAAATAGGAGTTCGTTTAAAGTTAATGGACGAAAGTTACTCATTGGAATCTTTTATGAATTTTAATAATAGTTCTTTGTTTATCAATTCCCTCTATTCCATAGTCTAAGCTCCAGAGGATCATATTTCCATTACCTTTTTCTATGGATTGGTCACTATAAATAGCAGGATTAAACCCATCATATTTTAGAAATTCAAGGTTCAAGTATTGCTCTTGATGTTTCTCTAGTTTTTCGAATCCTTTCTTCAAGGATTTTCTATTGATTTTCAGCGCTTTAGTGAAACTGACGCTTTGGGCGTCATCCCTATTTCTCTTGTCATTATTAAAATCAATCCGACATTGGGGTACGCAATAAATTTGCCTTTTGCTTGTTGGAATATAATTCCTTTGACATTGGGGGCATTTCTTAGGGGGGTATCTCCTATTTGAAACTCTTTTATTTTTCATAAAATCTAAATTTATAAGCCAAAGATAGATAAAATATATATATTTGAATCATGAAAAATGAAAAAATGTTGGATAAAGATCGGATTAGTCTAAAAGAATTCAGGCAGTATATTTTTTATCCTGTTTATCCGGTTAGCAACCTGAAGGACTTAAAAAATAAGCAGATGTCTGAATCCTTTCCATTTTGGAGAAGAAACGGGCTCATGCCTTTTATACCAAAGGGCAAGCACAACGTAGAGATTAGCTTTGCTCAAGTCATCTGGCTTAGAATCTTGGATCACCTTAGAGCACTAGGTTACGGGGTAAGCGATACAGCTCAGCTATGCGATCGCCTATTTAAAGATGCTTACCTGGAGGAGCTGCCAAAAAAGAGAATCAAATATCACTACGACCGTCTAAGAGAGAAAGAGTTGGCTCAGACAATTAATGAGGATGAGCGGGAAACTTTGCTACGCTTAAGCCAGATGCTAGAGGATAGTATTCTTTTATATGGCCTAAAGTTTGAGATCAATTTTCTAACCGATCTGATTATTTGGTGCCTCGATAATAATCAGGAGGCTGGCATTTTGGTATTCCCTGGTGGAATTTGCATGAAGCGCCTGGGTGAAGAAATCCATCCTCTCGGCAATACATCTCCTGATCCAGCTGCTCCGCATATTTATCTCTCGATCTTCTACTTTTTAAAGGAGTTCATTCAGTCAGAGGACTTAGGGCTAATAAGAATACCAGGGTTGTTGAATGAAAATGAGAAGAAAGTCCTCGCTGCACTGAATAGCAAAAACATAAGTGAGCTAACTATAAAGCTATCGGGTGGTGAAGTTGTCCGAGTGGATAGCAAACATTTCAAGCAAATTAGTGGCGACGATGCAAAAAGGATTCGTCTGGCTATTGGCTTGGGCCAATATGAAGAAGTCACTCTTTCTGTGCGTGGTGCCGATAGTATCACTTTTCAAAAATTAAAGAAGTCAATATATTCCGGTAGCCCCGGCAAATAATATTAACAGCAGCTGCCCTCCAATACTCTTGGCGGAGCTTTCAACTGCTACCAAATGTTGGAGGAAAAAAATGTTGAATTAAATGAAAATAATGAGGAAATCAACGAAACTCAGCTCGAGGAGCTGAAAATGCTATCTACGATAATTTGTAATGTGATATTAAGAGAAATTGAAAAATCAAACCATGAAAAATAGCTCTGCGATTACTGGAATGCAGCGATTCGCTAAAACTTCTACTAAGATCTCTTGGCGTAGCGGGAACAACATTGTTATCTATACCCGGGTATCCAGCTACGAGCAAGCGATGCTAAACACCAGTTTAGAATCGCAAAGAAAATCTTGTCAGGAGTTTGCCGAGCACCGCGGCCTAATGGTGAAAATGATTTTTGGCGGAACTTATGAATCTGCCAAAAGTGACGAGCGAAAAGAGTTTGTTCGAATGCTTGATTACGTGAAAAGGGATAAAACAATCTCTGCCATTCTGGTATATTCTTATGAGCGCTTTTCACGAAGTGAAAATGCTGGTGCCTTAACCCGTACATTAGAATCTTTGGGTGTAAAGGTATTATCGGTGTTTCAGGATGTTGATGTGACCACCCCATCGGGAAAATTGCAACAAAATATCTTCTACCTTTTTGGAAATTATGACAATGAGCTGCGTAAGGATAAGGTGGTAAAGGGTATGGTAGAAAATCTCCGGCAGGGTTATTGGGTATCAGCAACTCCCTTTGGATATACGAATACAAAACCTAAGCATAAGGCGAGAGAGCATGTTTATGAAATAAATAAGGATGGCGAACTATTGAAGCTTGCTTTCAAATGGAAAGCAGAGGGTAAGCTTAATAATCTTGAGATTGTAGAGAAACTTAATAAGATGGGATCAGCTATCAATTACAAAAGCTTTGTCGGAATAATCTCTAATCCCTTCTACTGCGGTTACATCACCCACTCATTGATTCCGGGCGAGGTATATAAAGGAAAGCATGTGCCTCTTGTTTCCGAAGAGCTATTTAATCGTGCTAATGGGATTATTTCACAGAATCCTCACAAGGGGATATCAAAGAAGTTCAAGATTGAAGAGCTGCCCCTAAAATCTTTTGCTAAAGATGAGGTTTCACTCTCTCCTTTTACCGGGTATGTCCAGAAGGGGATTTATTATTATAAAACAAGGGCTAAAGGTACCGCTGTGAATGTCCGAGCAGAGCACTTAAACTCATTGTTTGAAGCGGAAATAGAGAAACTGAAATTCAAGCAAGCGTATGAAAGGAGATTAGCCGATCTGATCGCTGAGCAGCTGCAATTAAAGCTGGCTGATAAAGAGAAAGAGCAATCAGTGTTAAAGCGAAAAATAACTGAAGCACGTGACAGGTTAGAAAAGTTGGAATACAGATTTGTTAGTGGAGAGTTGGATAAATCTTTGTTTGAAAAATACCGAGAAAAATTCGAGATAGAAGTTGGCCAAATCACTCAGGATCTTGGTAACAACCCCATTAGTAGTTCGAACCTGGAAAAGGCCGTAAAAAAGGGATTGGCAATAGCACAAAATGCCCGCCAGTTATGGCTTTCTAGCGATTATGATGATAAGCAAAAGCTTCAGCACCTCATCTATCCTGAAGGAATACTATACAACAAGCAAAAAGACAGAGTTCGAACTCCTCGTATCAATAGCCTCTTCACCTCAATCATAAGTGCAGCAAAGGTTTTAGAGGAAAATAAAAACGGCTCCTTTTCAAAAAGAAGCCGTAATTCTCACTGGGTAGTCCCGACAGGAATCGAACCTGTATCAAAAGTTTAGGAAACTTCTATTCTATCCATTGAACTACGGGACCGGTAATCCAGCACAGCGGCTGTTTATCAAAGGGGTCAAAGATAACACGAAAAACTGCCTTAAATTGTAAGGCGTAAATGGTATCCCAGGACGAACTAGATTTAATTGAACGCTTAAAGCGTGGTGATGAATCCGCTTTTCGTATCCTTGTAGAGCAGTATCAGGATCTTGTATATAATACCGCATTGGGTATTGTGCAAAATGAATCGGATGCCGAGGATGTGGCACAGGAAGTGTTTATACAAGTGTACCGTTCTATCGGCAGCTTTAAATCCGAAGCCAAGCTTTCTACATGGATCTACCGAATTACTACTACCCGTGCGCTAGACCTCTTGAGGGCCCGAAAAAGCAAAAAGCGGTTTGGGCTTTTAAAAAGGTTGTGGGAAACAGCCGAGGAAAGTCCGATGGAGAATATTCAAGATTTTAATCATCCCGGTGTATCCCTGGAGAGAAAAGAAGAAGCCGCCCAGCTTATGACAGCCATCGCTCAGCTTCCTGAAAATCAGAAAGTTGCTTTTGTATTACACAAACTGGAGGGGCTCTCTTACCTGGAAATTGCTGAGGTGATGGGAAATACCCTCCCGGCCGTTGAATCCCTTATGCACCGGGCTCGTCTAAATCTTCGAAAAATCCTGGAAAAAAAGATATCTACACCCTAACGAGAAAGTTTTATTTTAATACCACGTCAAACCACTTCTTCCATGAAACAAGACGTAACACCAAGAATAGAAAAGTTGCTGAACAGCCTCGATCAGGTTAAGCGGGCCTCCGTTTCGCCTTATTTCTATTCCCGATTAAGATCACGTATGGAGGCGGAATATGCCCAACCCAAAAATGGGTTTTCGCTGCAACCCTCATTGGCCTTACTGTCCTTACTATTTTTATTAGTGACCAATGTGTATCTGCTTTTAAATCAGCCCGTCACTCCAGAGCAAAAATGGACTGAAGTGGAGGAGCAAACACAATGGAAAACAGAATACGCATTGCAAGAAGTTACTCCTTATCAGGAAAATCCAATTGAGTGGGCTGTTGTTAAATAGTTTTATATGAGTACAAATTCACCTCGCTTTCTTACCACCGCCGTCATATTATTATTACTTATCAATACCGGCTTAGTAATTTATTTAGTGCTTGATAGAAACAAATCACACCGATCGTATGGCCGGGAGCGAATGGACACCTCTTCGCTGTTAGCAAAAGAAATAAATCTTTCTCCAGAACAGGAAAAGCAACACCGGGAATTAAGAGAAGCGCATTTTAAGAATGTGGGTGTTTACTATGACTCAATCCGTCAGGTAAAAACGGCACTATTTACTACTACAGGTGCTGCAGCCACTGATTCGTTACTGTCTGTCAGCAATCAAAAAATAAACGATTGGCAATCCACTATCAATTCGCTGACGGTTAGTTATCTGCAAAAAGTCAGAAAACTTTTAACGGAAGAACAGCAGAAGGGCTACGATCAGTTTGTTGTTAAAATGATGCAGCGCGGTCGTCGTGACTCCAGCCGAGGGCGTTAAGCATAGATCTGCTCAATTGCCTCCTTGAATTTTTCCAGTATCACTTTTCTCTTTAAAGAAAGCTTCGGAGTTAATTCACCGCTGTCAACACCCCAATCATTGGGTAGCAAGGAGAATTTTTTCACTTGCTCCACTGGGTTAAAAAATTTATTGAAGCTCTCTACTAACTCCTGGTAATGTTCAATAACACGGGGATGTTTGCACAACACAGTAGGATTTGTTTCTGTAATTCCTTGCTGACGGCACCAGTCAAGTAAATTAGGGAAGGAAGGGACAATTAAGGCACTTACAAATTTTCGATCGGCTCCAATTACCATGGTTTGCTCAATGAAAATTGATTCCTTCAATCGACTTTCAATGGGAAGTGGGGCAACATATTTTCCTCCACTAGTTTTAAAGAGTTCTTTTTTACGATCCGTTATTTTTAAATAACCTCTTGAAGAAAAAGTACCAATGTCTCCAGTCATAAACCAATCTCCTTGCATTACATCAGCAGTCAGGTCGGGACGTTTGTAGTAGCCCATCATAATATTGGGTCCTTTACAAAGAATCTCACCATCCTCTGCAATTTTTACTTCTACTCCCTCAATAAAAGGTCCCACTGAACCAAATTCGCGTCCATGTTCATCAAAACGGTTTACACTGATTACAGGTGAGGTTTCAGTTAATCCATACCCCTCCATGATCACAATACGCGCCGCAGTAAAAATTCGAATTAATCTCACCTGGCAGGCAGCTCCTCCGCTAATGATGGCTTTTACATTTCCACCGAGCGCTTCTCTCCATTTGCTAAAAATTAATTTATTCGCAAGTGCTAACTGGAATTTATAAATGGGACTCAAGCTGGTATTGATTTCAAACTTTTCAGCTAGCGAATGCGCCCAGAAAAAAAGTTTACGCTTAGTGCCAGTTAACTCATTCCCCTTCAACATG
>BJGL01000013.1 GCA_014190475.1 Bacteroidota bacterium | reverse complement strand
AGCAATCGCCGACTTTTTGAAAAAAACAATTGTAGACAAGGAAGGTAGCGAGGAACAAGTGGCTGATACTCGTGATACACTTTGTTATGCCACCTTAGATAATCAAACGGCTGTGCAAGGAATGTTGCAACATGAAGCAGACTTGGCAATCGTGGTGGGCGGATACAATTCCTCCAACACTTCACACTTGGTTGAGCTGTGCGAGCTTACGCTACCCACGTATTATATAGAAACAGCACAAAAGATTCTTAACGATACTTCGATTCAGCATTTTGATCTTCATCAACATGCTGAAAAAGTTACAACTGACTTCTTGCCTAGCAAAAGACCACTCCGCATTTTATTAACTAGCGGCGCCTCCTGCCCGGATGCATTAGTAGAGGGAGTGATTGAACGATTACTAACTATAGTACCTGGAACAGCCTCTCTTGAATCCGTATTAGCGGACTATCAAGCGTAAAGTAGCTTGTAATACTCCTCCGCCATGCGATTGCTGTCAAATGCAAAACGAACGTCTTGCATTCCATTTTTCATTACCTGCCGCCAGGTGTCGTAATTATCGTAATACAGCGGAAGAATTTCGTTCTCCAGTATATCGTAGAGTTTATTCAAATCATATTCGTCCTGCTCATGTACAGCCATGTTTTCATAATCGGCTTTAGGAACTACAAACCCATTATGCCCGTGGTTGATAAACTCTGGGATCCAACCATCGTCAGTAGAAAAATTAATGGCTCCACTCATCGCCGCTGTCATTCCACTGGTTCCTGACGCTTCCCGGGGAACGCGAGGATTATTGAGCCAACAATCAGCCGCCTGTTTTAATCGTTTGGATAAGGTAAGTTCGTACCCTATCAATACAGCCATGTTTTTATGTTGCTTACTAAGATGGACCAATTGATTGAATTCACTGATGGCTGGATGATCCATTGGGTAAGGTTTGCCCGCCCAAATCAATTGAACAGGATAACGCTTATTTGACATCAATTTGGCAAACCGCTCCTCGTGTGTGGTAATTAAACCAGCGCGTTTGTATCCAGCAAAACGACGAGCCCAAACTATAGTAAATACAGCAGGATTAAAAAGTTTTCCGGTTTGATCAGCTACAATCTCAAAAGCTCTTTTTTTCAAATAGTGCTTTCGATCATCCATCCCATAATTATCGCCAGCTTCCATAAAGCGATACAATTGCTTGTCCGCCCAGTATCGCCAATTCTGTGCATTGGTAATTGAAATAATAGGACAAATCCCCTCTTGCTTCCCCCACATATTTCTTGATACTTCGCCGTGTAATTTTGAAACCCCATTGGAAAGACGGGCCAATCGAAGCGCTGCCAATGAGTGATTAAATTGGTCACTATTGTCTCCAATCAACAACTTGACCTCCTCTACTGATAAGCCGCAGAAATAGCTCATTCGAAAACAGAGATAAATATCATGTTTTTCATTGCCTGCTTCTTCTGGCGTGTGCGTTGTAAATACAACACGCTTTTTTACTTCTTCCAGATTTTGATCAAATTTTCGATACAAATAAAAAGCAGCAGAAATTGCATGTGCCTCATTAAAATGATAGCGCTCCGGCTGCATTCCTAAGAGATCAATTAATTTAGCTCCTCCTACGCCCAACAAAATGAATTGGGCAACCTTGGTGGCCACATTTGCATCATAAAGCCGGTGAGTAATAGTTTGCGAAACATAATCATTCTCCGGTAGGTCAGTTGTCAACAGAAATAAAGGAGCCGTCTTAAATGTTTCTGGATTCAGGTATAAAGCTTTTACCCAAACAGGATGTTCATGAATGGTGACCTGAAATTTAATACCCGTATCCTCTAAAAAACTGTACTCCTTCTCATGCCAGGTTACGTTTAATGTTTGATCCTGATTACGCGCCTGATCGTAGTAGCCATACTTCCAGAGGATGCCAATTCCAATCATGTTTTGCTGTAATTCATAGGCACTACGCAAGTGAGAACCCGCCAAGAATCCTAAGCCCCCGCTATATATTTTCAATGGCTGATGCACCGCAAACTCCATTGAAAAATAGGCCACGCTTTTACTGAAACGATCTTGAAGGGTATAAGGAACTTTATAAGGAGAAAAACTCATAATGTGTCTTTTTTACACGAAGCTGCAATTTAGCTCTTCTTTTTTACTCGGGAAGATTTTTTACGAACAAATGAACCATCAAATAAACATCCTGTATTACGTCGAGATCCACAATTCTGTTCCTGCAAGCGAACCCCATTGCTGGAAAAAATAAACTGTAGTACACAGGGGTCGCCGGCCTGTCTGTATTCAGCCTTTGTGGGGGACTTCCAAAAGGCCTCCCCCTTCAACTCGCCAGTGCACTCCCCATTTCTTTTTTCAAAATGAATAAAAAAAGTAAATCGATCTTGCTTTCGTCCGTCTCGAATTGAAACAAGATTCATTTTTCCTTGCGTGTAATCGGCAGCATACTTACGGGTAGCAGGAAGTGTATCGATAGGATTAATCAATTCCTCCACTTTGTCCTCCAACGCCTCCGTCATAATTAATGTAAACTGCTTAGCGGCTTCATTGTACACGTAAACCGCTTTTCCCTCACTCATCGTAGCATCCGCATTTTTCCTTAGCTGCAACAGCGAGAATAAGAATTTCCGATCAATGAGTAATGATTGTTGAATTCCCTTTTTCGGCACGGGATAAAAAAATGAGGTAGCAGATTGAAAAACCGACTCTTTATCAAATACCAAAACCCAGACCAGCCGCTTAGAGCGGCTACTATGATGAATTAAAACATACGTTTCCGCATCGGGCACTTCAATTTTACCAATGGCATGAAACTGTGGTTTTTCTTTTTTACTGGTGAATGGCTTCAATACAGAGTCGGGTAAAATACCCTGCAATATGGGAATGCTGATAGCGAGAGAATCAGGAAACTTTTTTGTTAAGATTGAATCTGCAAGTGTCACGGGCCTTGGAAGGGGAGTAAAAAAAGAAATGAAATCAGCAAGGGCAACGGGCTCTTGGCCGGAAAGCAGAATTTTTTTCTTCTCCGTACATCCCAGGATCAGTAGTAGAACAAAGAAGGTGAATAGTTGAATTTGCCTTTGGAACATTGGACTCAATTTACCCCTTTATTTGGATATGGAAGTCTTTACGCTCTAGACACAAATCAGTAATTTTGCATTGCAGTAAGAAGAATGGTGCTATGGAACAATTACAACATTTTTTTTCATCGATTGGACCAATTTGGGCAGCCTTAATAGCTACCACTTTTACCTGGTTAGTGACAGCCCTGGGCGCATCACTCGTATTCTTTTTCAAATCGATGAGTCGTTCTTTGCTTGACCCCATGCTGGGATTTACTGGAGGCGTGATGGTGGCAGCAAGCTTCTGGTCGCTTTTAAATCCTGCTATTGAAATGTCTGAATCCATGTACCCGGGTTTAAAATGGATGCCAGCTGCCGTTGGTTTTTTAGCAGGAGCCTTATTTATTTTCACATTGGACAAATTCACCCCTCACTTACATATCAATTTTGGCGTGGAGGAAACAGAGGGCGTACAAACAAAGCTTCATAAAACCACGCTACTTATTCTGGCTATCACGCTACACAATATCCCGGAAGGACTTGCCGTAGGCGTGCTTTTTGGTGCAGCCTCGCTGGGCATGGAGAATGCCTCCCTGATTGGAGCCATTACTTTAGCCATTGGAATTGGCATCCAAAATTTTCCCGAGGGAATTGCTGTTTCCATGCCGCTTCGACGCAATGGAGTGAGCCGATTCAAGAGTTTTTGGTATGGTCAGCTTTCCGCGATTGTTGAACCCGTGGCTGGAGTTATTGGCGCATTGGCTGTGGTCTATGTTCAACCGATCCTTCCCTTTGCCCTGGCCTTTGCCGCTGGCGCCATGATTTTTGTGGTGGTGGAAGAAGTGATACCCGAGACCCAGCGGGACCGCTACACCGACCGCTCAGTATTGGCCTTTATTTTCGGATTTTTAGTCATGATGATTCTGGATGTAGCGTTGGGCTAATGTTGGTATATTGCGCCTCCATTTTAAAGTAATAATTGATAAATATGGCAACAAAAATCAAAGTTCAAAACCCGGTAGTAGAATTAGATGGCGATGAAATGACTCGAATCATCTGGAAATTTATCAAAGACAAATTAATTACCCCCTACCTGGATGTAGACATCAAATACTTTGACCTTGGTATTGAGTATAGAGATCAAACAAACGATCAGGTTACCATAGATGCTGCAGAGGCCATTAAAAAATACGGTGTTGGTATCAAATGTGCCACCATTACTCCCGATGAAGCTCGTGTAAAAGAATTTTCGCTGAAACAAATGTGGAAGAGCCCCAACGGTACTATTCGAAATATTTTGGATGGCACTGTATTCAGAGAACCCATTGTGATCAGTAATGTTCCGCGGCTGGTCACTAACTGGACCGCACCCATTATAGTAGGAAGACACGCCTTCGGTGATCAATACCGCGCCACTGATACAGTCATCAAGGGAAAAGGAAAGTTAACAATGACTTTTACCCCTGAGGATGGAAGCGCACCACAAGTTTTGGAAGTTTACAATTTCAAAGGAGATGGTGTAGCCATGACGATGTACAATACCGAAGAAAGTATTCGCGGGTTTGCACGTTCCTGTTTCAATATGGCGCTAAGTAAAAAGTGGCCACTTTATCTATCGACAAAAAATACGATCCTGAAAAAATATGACGGACGATTCAAAGATATTTTTCAGGAGATCTTTGAACAGGAATTCAAATCCTCATTTGATGCAGCCGGGATCGTATACGAGCATCGATTGATTGACGATATGGTTGCCAGCGCTCTAAAATGGAATGGCAATTTTGTATGGGCCTGTAAAAACTACGACGGTGACGTACAAAGCGACACCGTTGCACAAGGATTTGGATCACTTGGCTTAATGACATCCGTGTTGATAACCCCCGATGGTAAAACCATGGAAGCGGAAGCCGCACATGGTACAGTTACGCGCCATTATCGCGATCATCAGGCTGGAAAACCCACCAGTACTAACCCAATTGCGAGCATTTTTGCTTGGACAAGAGGATTAGCCTTTCGAGGTAAATTGGACAATAACGTTGATTTGATCAATTTTTGTGAAGTATTGGAGAAGGTGTGTATTGAAACGGTAGAGTCCGGCAAAATGACCAAAGATCTTGCAGTTTGTATTCACGGTAACAAAGTGAAACATGGCGAGCATTATCTCTATACAGAAGAGTTTTTAGAAGCGATTAACCAAAACCTGCAACAAAAACTTGGCCACTAAAAAAAGAGAAGCTTACATCAGCTGGGACGAGTATTTTATGGGTGTTGCCCTCTTGTCTGCTTGTCGGAGTAAGGACCCCGGAACTCAAGTTGGTGCTTGTATCGTAAATGCACAAAATAAAATTGTCGGGGCCGGATATAATGGCTTACCGGCAGGCTGTAACGATGATGAATTTCCCTGGGAAAAACAAGGTGGTTTTCTGGATACCAAGTACGCCTACGTCTGTCATGCAGAGCTAAATGCAATTCTCAATAATATCGGCATGTCTTTACAAGACTGCAGAATTTACACAGCCCTTTTCCCTTGCAATGAATGTGCAAAAGCCATCATACAAGCTGGCATCAAAGAAGTGATTTATTTGTCCGATAAATACAATGGACAAGAAAGTGCCATAGCTTCCAGAAAAATGTTGGAGACGGCCGGCATACATTGTAGAAAAGTTACCACTACCCTATCCTCACTGACGCTCTCCTTTGCAGAGGAAGATGTATAAAAAAACCCCGCCAAAGCGGGGCTTCATTGAACTATTTGATTAAGCATTAAACACGGAAGTGTGCAAAAGCCTTGTTGGCTTCAGCCATACGATGTGTATCTTCTTTTTTCTTGAATGCGGCACCTTCTCCTTTGCTAGCAGCAACAATTTCATTTGCTAATTTGTCCGCCATGCTGCGACCATTACGTTCGCGGCTGTAACGAATCAACCATTTCATGCTAAGAGAAATACGACGATCAGGACGAACTTCTGAAGGAATCTGAAAAGTTGCACCTCCGATACGACGGCTACGCACCTCTACGGAGGGAGCTACGTTCGCAAGGGCTTTTTTCCAAACTTCATATCCATCTTCACTAGTTTGCTTGGCCACTTTCTCCAAGGCTGCATAGAAAATAGTGAACGCGCCACTCTTTTTTCCTTCCCACATTAAGTTGTTCACAAAACGGGTAACGAGTTTATCGTTGAAACGAGGATCGGGAGCTAAGGGAAGTTTTTTGGCTTGTGCTTTACGCATGGTATTGTACTATTAGAAAATTCTTGAATTACTTTTTGGCTTTTTCTTTCTTGGTACCGTATTTAGAACGGCTCTTCTTACGATCCTTTACACCGGCAGTATCCAGTGAACCACGAACAATATGATAACGAACACCCGGTAAATCCTTAACACGACCGCCACGAATCAACACGATGGAGTGCTCTTGTAGGTTATGACCTTCACCTGGGATATAGGCAATCACCTCTACCTTGTTGGTGAGACGAACTTTAGCCACTTTACGCAGGGCCGAGTTTGGTTTTTTTGGAGTGGTGGTATAAACCCTGGTGCAAACACCACGGCGCTGTGGACATTGATCAAGCGCTCTTGATTTACTCTTCGCCTTGATAATCTCGCGTCCTTTTCTTACTAACTGTTGAATAGTAGGCATTCTAGACCCTTATTTTTGGGAGAGCAAAGGTAAAGATGAGGCGTTGAACTACCAAAAAATGAAAACTGTTTTTTGGCAAGCAGCAGACTAGGGGATTTAAGCGCAAAAAACTGATTTACAAGGCTTAAAAGCGGGGGCAAGAGAGATACCGAATCGGCCTGCCAGATTTTCTTCCTGTGTAAGAAACAGAAACCTCCAAACTACTAGTGCCAGGGAGTGCTTTACCAATTTGTCCCGCTGCCACATCATATGCAATTCCAAAGATCCACTGCTGGTACCCCAACCCAAGGTAAGGGACTAGTGCATCATTAATACGATAATTAACTCCGGCCACTAAATCAGCAGCAGAGGCAAATGGCGTTCTGATTGAAAAGCCCGCCATCTGCTCCATGGCAGTACCCTGCTTGGCAAGTAGAAACTGCGGCGTAATTGAAAGTCGTTCGGAGAGTACCCATTGGAATCCACCATGGGCAACAAATCGCATTGGCAAGGATTGAGCAATTGATTGCGTAACAAAAGGGTCTTGTGGGCGATTCAGATGAAAGGCGGCCACGCCCCCAAAAAAACGTACGGGGCGAAGTTCTCGGGCATCCGCATAAGATACTCCCGCTCCAATATCTAAGTCACTGGAAGAAGTTCGTTGGAGTTGATCTGCGCTGGACACTCCGGGATCATATCCACTAATTGAATTCCATTGATCACCAAATTGAAAATTACTGGGATCAAATTTTCTGGCCAGTGCCCCCACCTGTATGCCAAAAGTGATTTGCTGATTATCATCTTCTCCAAAACGAACCCCACTGTACGCGATGGTGAGGTATCCATGCTGGTAATGGTAGCCCCCATTTCCTGCTGACTGATCTAGTACGTTCATCCCAAAATTCAAATTCTTAGGCGTAACAATATCTGCCGATAATCCCTTTGTAACATAGGGCGTCATTACTTGACTCCATTGTGTTCTGAAAACAGCATTCGCGCGAAAATCTCCTTCATTCACTCCCGCTAGGCCTGGATTAATTCCAAGGGGATAAGCATAGAACTGCGAAAAATGCGGATCCGTTTGCGCGTTGACGCTCCAGCCCAATCCACTGAACAAAAGAAAAAACAGGATGATCGTTCTTTTCATGTTAGTGAATTAAATTGATTGAACCTTTTTTGTTAACAACCGTTCCATCCTGACGCACTACTTTTAAAATGTAAGCGTAGACGCCCACCGGTTGCAATTTTCCCTTGTGCTTCCCATCCCACCCTTGTGTAGGATCGGTAGTTTGAAAAATTAACTGCCCCCATTGATTAAAAATTCGGAGGTCGATGGTACTAATATAGTTTCCAAATACTTTGAGTATATCGTTTTTCCCATCATTATTAGGAGTAAAAGCATTGGGCACAAAAATTTCACGCGTACTCAATGTGGTACCCGATACAGGACCTCCAGGTAAACTAGTTTCACAGATTTTTGCACCGATCGCTCGAACTAATATAGCCACGGTGGTATTCCCTGGTAATCCATCAATAGTATGACTCAACCCTGCTGCGCCACTGCTAGGCGCACTAAATGTGCTGCCGCCGTTTGTACTGATCTGATAGCCCGTAGCGCCTGTAACAGCAGGCCAAGAAAAAGTTAGGGACGAAAAAGAAATTGCAGTCACTGTAACCACCGGAGCTGCCAATCGCGGAATGAGGGTTACTTGTATGGAAGGTCGAGCAGCTGAAATACAACCGGCGGTACTAAATCCTTCTACATACCATGTGGAGGGTGCAGATACACCCACCAATGAAAAACTGTAGCCAGTTGCAACGGGTGCGCCACCTGTTGGAGTAGGATACCAACGGTAAGTAACAGTAGCCGTATTTACGTTTTGGACTTGCAACGTCACATCAGCACCTGGACAAACGCTCACATTACTTAATTGTGCATCTGGGGGAATTGGATTAACCGTCAAGTTTGCTGTTGCACGTGTATCACTAATACATCCCGCGGAGCTAACGGCTTCTACGTAATAAGTAGCAGGTGCAGTTACGGCAGTCAGTGTGTAGGAATTACCTGCCTGCAATGCCGTACCGCCAGTTGCCGCAGCAAACCAATTATACGTCAATGCAGGAGAGGGAGCATTGACAGCCAACACAGCAGTAGTTCCACTACAAACAGATACGGGGTTCACCACTGGAGGAGCAGGCTTTGTTTGCACTTGCACTGTAATTTGAGAAGCCGCACTACAACCTAGCGCATTGGTTCCGGAAACTATATAGGTAGTAGTGGCGGCAGGCGAAACAGTTTGGCTTGACCCTGTTAGATTTCCGGGTGTCCATGTAAAATCAGTTAACACACCCGCTCCGGCATTGATACCTAACTGAGTGGAGCCACCAGCACAAATTGAAGCAGGTGTTGCAGTAGCTGTAATTGTTGCGTTGTTATTCAACGCAATTGTTCCATTAAAAGAAGTTGTACAACCTGCCAAATCTGTAACCGTGCAGGTATAATTACCCGGTGGCAAGTTGGAAGCAGTAGACGTACTCTGCGTGGGTGCTGTGTTCCAGGAAAAATTATAGGGTCCTGTTGAACCAGTTACATTCAGCGCAATGCTTCCATTAGGGCCATTGCAATCAGAGGCCGTTATGGTGGGAGAAATTGACTGCGAAAATACAATACCCGATGCGCCCATAATTACAGCGTTTGGAAAAGGTGCGTTAGCTCCTGTTGATACATTGCTGATTCTTATTTTTTGTAGTTGCTTAGCACGATCTACGCAATTGAGCACAATTTCAATATAATAAAAGCGTGGATTGTTTGCGGTTACTCCATCGGCTACAAATGGACCGGTGGCCGTTCTGGTTACTCGACCAAATCCCTGCGAAACAATGTTAGTAGAACCATTGAACCAATCTGCTAAAACATAGTTTGTCAAGTAAGGAGAAAAGGATCCATCAGAAAAACCTAATCCCACATTGATGGTACTGGCTTGCTCGGCAGAAAAAGCCAACAAACGAATTTTGGCGTATGAGGCCGGCGTTGTAGCCGTTAGTTCAAATGTTTGATTTCGTTTAACAAAAAGTGCATTATTCCCAGTGTAAGTAGCTAACTGATAAATATCTCCTGTGCTATTGATGGTACCATTATCAGGGAGCCCTCCTGCTATGGAGGCAAAACCTGCAAACGCTGCGCTGTACATTACTTTGTTAGAAGTAGAGAGCGCATCAATTTCCATAGTAGTGGTGGCCAATGGACTTGGACCATTTTCTGCAACTACATCCTGCGAGAAGCCAGACAATGGAATGGGTGTAAACTGAGCGGTGGCTCCAAATGTTTGCACCAGCAGTAGGAGTGAAAGCAAATAAATACGTGAAGCCAAGTGTTGGTGTTAGGGTTTAAACACCGAATATACTTATTCAATTTGAACTTATACAACCGGAACCATCCAGCCATGCGTGTCTGGTATTCTGCTCTCTCTGATGGCAGCTAGCTTATCTTTTATTGCTGGGGCTACCTCCCATTTATGGATGTCAAATTGAAGAGCGTGCTCCTTGTAACATAATTCTTTGATTAAAGAAACCGTTGCTGCTGTACCCGTTCCAAATACTTCACGGAGTTCTCCCGCTTTATGTGCAGCAAGCACCTCATCCATGCCCAATTTTCTTTCTTCCACGGTTAGCCCCATTTCCTGGAGTAGCGTCATGACACTCATCCGGGTAACCCCACCCAATATTGTTCCTTCCTCCAAACCTGGAGTAATTGCTTTATTGCCAATAATGAAGAAAACGTTCATCGTACCACATTCTTGCACATATTTATGCTCGTAGGGATCTGTCCAAAGCACTTGATCATACCCTTTCAATTTAGCTTGCGCAGTGGCATACATAGCGCCCCCATAATTTCCAGCAGCCTTTGCATATCCCACCCCGCCACTGACAGCACGTACATATTTTTCTTCTACCCAAATTCGCATGGGAGCACTATAGTAAGGACCCGTTGGACTTAAAATAATCATGAACTTATAAGTATCAGAGGGACGAACGCCAATCATTTCGTCCGTAGAAAACATAAAGGGGCGAATATAAAGTGAGTGATCTGGATAGGCAGGTATCCAATCCTGATCCAATTTTACCAACTGCATCATTCCATCCATGAAAAGTTCGGCAGGTACCACTGGCATCTGCATACGTTCTGCAGAAGAATTAAATCTCTCAAAATTGTCGTACGGGCGAAAGATGTAAGGCTTGGACTGCTGGTCTTTGTACGCTTTTATTCCTTCAAAAATGGCCTGTCCGTAGTGTAATGCAGCCACAGAAGGTGCCAATGTTAAAGAGGCATAGGGACGAATTGTAGCAGAGACCCACTTCCCATCCACAAAATCTGCCTCCAACATATGGTCAGTAAAGTGCTTACCGAACGGCAGGTTCTCCAAAGACAATCCTTTTAACTTGCTTTGTGCAATCGGCACAATAGGAATATCCAACGCAGCAGTCATATTTCACATAAATTTACGGGGCAAAGAAAATGAAAAAAACTAACACTCATTAGTATATTTTACCCCGCTATGTCAATCAACCAGTTACAGCTTACACCCGGAATCATTGCTGAACTATATAAAAAAGGATTAGTAGGAAAAACGGAAAGCAGCACCTTTGAAACTGAAAAGACTTTAAATACAGAACTACAGTCCTCCTTAAAGTATCTGGGCAAACACAAAAGCAAAATACTCGTACTGGTCAACGAACCAAATGCGGTGTTTCTTCAAGATCCTCAATTGACCTACTTGACTAAAATCCTAAATGCCTGTCAGCGAACCGTGGAGGACATTGCATTGATCAACCTTGCCCATGCAACTAATCAACACTACAAACCCTTACTGCAAGCGTTGCCCTCAAACCTTATTTTACTTTTTGGTGTAACGCCGGCGCAACTAGAACTGCCCATAGACTTTCCTTGCTATCAATTACAAAAATTAGAACAATCAACCTATTTGCAAGCACCCTTGCTCCAACAAGTTGAACATTCCAAACCGGATAGAGAAAAACTATGGGAATCGCTCAAAAAGTATTTTAATGTATAATACAACTCGCCAATTGATATTTGCCACCAATAACCAACATAAGGCAAATGAGATCAATGCCATTTTAGGAACTGCGTTTAAAGTTTGTACAATCCGTGAGGCTGGAATTGAAATTGATATTCCTGAGCCGCATGCAACACTCGAGGAAAATGCCAGGGAAAAATCTTCCACGATTTACCGATTAACCGCACGTGATTGCTTTAGTGAGGATACGGGTCTTGAAGTGGAGGCACTAGGTGGAGCACCCGGTGTAAAGAGTGCGCGCTATGCAGGAGAGCACTGCAACACGGATGATAATATTGAAAAGCTATTAACGGAATTAGCAAACCAGGAAAATAGAAAAGCTAGATTTCGAACGGTGATATCGCTGATTGAAAACGGAACTGAAAAACAATTTGAAGGAATTTGTGAAGGCGCTATTGATTGGAAAAAAAATGGCGAGCAAGGTTTTGGTTACGACCCCATATTTATTCCGTCAGGCGCAACCAATAGTTTTGCCACCATGTCGATGGATGAAAAAAACAAATATAGTCACCGAAAAAAAGCAGTAGAAAAATTAATAGCCTACCTCCAGCAAAAAAAGTAACCCATGTCTTCATTAAAACAATTATTTCCGGCAACCTTTCAATTTACCTGCCAATTACTGGTTCGAATTACAGATATAAACTATGGAGGACATGTAGGCAACGACCGCTTATTAGTTTTTGCACATGAAGCGCGTATACAATTTTTACAACACTATGGGTTTACCGAAATGGAATTGGATCAAACCTCATTGATGCTTACTAAAGCTACCCTGGAGATTCGTAAAGAACTTTTTTTTGGAGACCAATTAACCATTGCTGTGCATGCACTGCACTTTACCAGTAAAGGATTTGACCTTCTTTATAAAATAGAAAAAACAGAAAAAGAGCAATCCATCCTTGCTGCCATTGTGCTAACCACCATGCTATGCTATGATTACAAGAATAAAAAAGTAGCCCTACTTCCTGAACGGGTGCTTCAGCGCCTATCAGTTTGATTCCAAATTTTCCAACTCTCCTCTGCCTGAATTTGTAATAGCTCGGCTCCATTTTTAATCCGGGCTCCCCTCTCCTCGCCTGCTCTTAGAAAAGCCGTTATCGCAGGATTATACACCAAATCATAAAGGGAATGTCCTGGGCCCACTGCTTCATAAGGTAAGCGTGGCCGTTCTTCTATTGCAGGAAAAGTTCCAAGGGGAGTGGTATTGATTAATAATTGATGCGCTTGCATATCTGCTGCCGTCAAATTGGCAAATGTCTTATCAATTCCCAATTTCTCCGTTCGTCCTACCACAGTATATGGGATGCCAATTTTTTTTAAAACGTGAAACACAGCTTTAGCAGCGCCTCCATTTCCAAATACCATGGCTGCTTGAATACGGGGCTGTAACAACGGCAATAAGGATTGCTCAAAACCAATACAGTCTGTGTTATACCCCTCCAGCCGACCTTTATTGATACGAATACAATTGCAAGCGTCAAGGCCTTCCGGTATAAACGAAGTAGACAAGTAGGGCAATACCGCTTCCTTGTAGGGGATGGTTATATTTAGCCCTTCCAACGAGGGATTTTTTTCAAGCAAATCGGGAAGGAGTTCAATTTTCTCCAGGGGGAAGAGTTGGTATTGGCAATCGTATATTTTTTCCCGATCAAACTTAGCTGCAAAATAGGATGCAGAGAATGAATGAGTCAACGGCTGGCCAATCAGACCAAACAGTCGCATATCCCCTATTTATTTTTATCTAAATAAAAATGAAAAGTATCACCTCGCAAGCCAATTCGCATGGCTTCTAACGGAATTACTTCAGTAGGTGCAATATTTCCAAGATTGGCATTACATCCTAACAACTCAATAAAATAAAGTTGCTGCGCTTTTTGAGGTGCTTCCCAGATAATTTGATCGCCGGGGATTTGAGTAAGAATTTCTTGCACCAAGCCTTCACGAACTTCGCCACTCCCCCGATAAATACCCACATTACCGGCCTCCCGTGCCTCCGCAATGACATATCGAGAACCTGCACTCAACTCGGCACGCATGAGCTCAATCCATTTATAAGGTGGAATAATATGTGCAGCGTCCTTACTACCCACTTCACTCAATACCGTTCCGTATTGAGTTAATTTTTCAATGTATCCACATTTCTCCGTGTGTGGAATTGTGATCGAGCCATCACTGACCTCCATGTAGCTAATCCCGTAATCTTTACAGATCCGTACATAATCCTCAAATTGATTCCGTATCAAAAATGCCTCAAACAACGTACCTCCAAAGTAGACGGGGATTTTATAAGACTGATAGAGTTCAATTTTTTCCCGAAGGTTGGGGGAAACATAAGAGGTTCCAAAACCAAGTTTTACGATATCCACATGTGGATAGGATACGCTCATAAAGTTGCGGGCCTCCTCTGTACTGAGTCCTTTGTCCATTACCATGGTTAACCCTGATTGGCGTGGTTTGGCCAAACGGTCGGGCATTTGACTTAATTCGTAATTCATACGGTTGTATTAACAGGAATTGGAGTCACAAATTTACAGGGAAACGGGCTATTTGCGTGCTATCGCTTGCGTTTGAATCTTGCTATCAAATCCACCACCTGGCTAATTTGCATTACTGCTGGACGAAGGGAGAGTAATTTCTTTACCTGTCGTGGATCTTTCTGCAGCGCCTCCTCCAACAACAACAGGGCTTCTTTATTTTTTTCAGCACCAAAAAGCGCTGCTGCTTTGTAATAGAGAAAAACAACTTTACCCTTGGTAGCTTTCAAGGCCAGGTTAGATTGCCGTACAACCTCCTCCCATGCCTCTTCTGCATAGAGACAATGAATCAAAGATTCCCAGCCACCAATTTTTTTAGGCTTAGCCTGTAAAGCCAACAAATAATGCTCTACGGCCTCCTGCATTCGAGAGAGTTGCTCACAACATTGCCCAGCCAGCAGTTGAAAGTCATAATCATTTCTGAACATACGCAAAGCCACTTCCACTTGCTTGTACGCCGCACTCCATTGCCCCTCTGTGTAGTAGGTACAAGCAATCTTATAAAATAGACGGCTATCGTCTTTGCGTAAATGCGAAGCCTTTCTATACTGTAAACGAGCCAGCGCTGGTTGTTTGAGTTTTTCATAACAATACCCGATGGCCTCATAGATTACATCCTCGGGCTTTGCCAATTCATGTACCCTTTCCAACACCTCAATTGCATCTTTATACCGGTGGAGCCTTATATAGGCATCCCCCATATTACGGTAGGCATAATCAAACTTATCCTCTATGGCAACGGCATATTTATAGGCATCAATGGACTTTTCATAAAGCTTTAATCCCTGGTAAGCAGCTCCCAAATTAAACCACGCTAATTCACTGAAGGGATGCTCATCAATGATTTCTTGATGCAACCGAATTCCTTCTTCATTTCTTCCGGTAAAGTCCGTCCAAAAACAAATTTTATAAAGCGCTTCTTCATTTAGAGGATCTACCGTAAGCACCTCTTTTAAGCAATCAAAAACCTTATCAAAATCCTCATAGTCATCATACACATCGGCTAACTCAAACAATAATTCAACTTTCTCTTCCCCCTCAAATTGCCCTAAGGCCTTTTCCAACAATTCAACTGCTTTTTCAGGTTGATCCAAAGCCAAAAAAGCATCCGTTCTTAAGATGAAAATATTGATATCCCGGCTATCCAGAATTTCAGCTTGATCTAAAATTTTCAGCGCCTCTTTATACCTGCGATGCAATACCAGCACATCCGCTTTTCTGATCAAAAGGGCTGAGGAGTAAGGGTATCGTTCTACTGCCAACAGTGCTGCCTCCAAAGCCTTATCTGGCAATTCGTTTTGTTGGAAATATTCTATTACCCGTTCAAAAGCCTCTTCCTCCAAAAAGGAATGAACCCCTCCCTGCTGCAATTGTTCGTATTGCTGGAGAAGCTCTTCCAATTCGTTTTTGTCATTTCCGTTGGCGGCGGCACCCATGGTTAATGATTTGTATTCAACAATTTAAGATATATCCCGTCCAAATCCAGGCTATTTTATCCCCACCTGTGCATGGGAATTAAATTTGCATAATTGTAAATATTCGCCAATTATGATACCTTTGTGAAGCGGATGTTTAATTCTATACAAATAGCAAAAGAGGTTGTTCAAAAAACAATGCTGCTCGGGGTAGCTACCTTGATTGTGGTCAGTTCTTTTGCATCGTTGGGTTTGGGAAAGAAAAAAGCCGCCTCTGCAGGAAAAAAATTATTGTCCAATAAAGTACTTAGCTACAACGGTTCCTTTTCCCTAAAATCGGGGTACAGCTTTAGAGGAAATACGGTTTTGGATAACCCAACTACACGTGTTATTCAGTTGAATACCGATATGGTAACTAAAAAGGGAAATTACGAACTCACAATTCCTTTGCGAAAAACTACGTTGGTCAACAAAGTAAAAATCCAACTGGGAAATCAAACCCTTCGTCCGCGCTAATTGCTTTTAGTTTTTACTGCTGGCTCCCATTCAATAATCCGATAACCTTCCTCCGGAACGTCAAACAGTGCTACCTGAACAGGGTTATAGTTCAATTCCTTCAATTTGAAAAGTACAGGCGTCTTACCAAAAGTAGCTTCGTATTGCACCAATAAGCCAGGGAGTTTTTTTGCAAAAAGCTGAAATTCTCTGTAGACCGGAATTACTTGTGTGGTATACCAAACTGCCCTTGATGTTCCATCCTTAAATCGAAAAAGGGCTTTATGACACAAATAACTATTGATGCGAAGCGTATCCGGTAGAATTTGGAATTGTGCGTCTTCGTAAACCTGATTCATTTGTTGCCACTGCGTGGCATTGAACTTTGTCAGATAATGTTGCGTGCCAAATTCCTTAAGCAGTATGACCTGCCCGGTTTTTCCCAAGATCAACGTGCTTTCCTTTCCCATCGAAGAGGCTAATTCCATTCGGCTATTGACACCTTTGATGTAACATGTGTAGCGAACTCCTTGCAGCAATGCTTGCAGGGCGCTATCCCCCTCCGAGGCTTCTACTGTGTAATGAAGTGTTGCTTCCGTCAATCTTCGTTGACCAAAGGAAACTTGGGAAAGGAGAACAATTGTTAAAAGAAGGAAACTTGATCGAAACATTTCCATGAAGTTACTGCAACAGAGTAATAACTCAGCGCTTGGCTTTATCCTGCATGTCTTTTAACTTTTTCTGCTGTGCTTGCATTTGCTCCAGCTTATCCTGCCACATTGATTTAGGCTTGGGTTTTTTCCGATTCTCTTGGATTTGCAATAGAATCTTATCGTGATCGATGATGTAGTTCTGTATCACAAACTGAAGCACAAGGGTAATTAAGTTAGACACCGTATAGTACCAAGTCAAGGCGGCAGGCAAGCTGTTGAAGAAAAAGAGCATGAAAACCGGAAAAATATAAGGCATGTACTTCATCATCGGATTACTCTGATCCGGACTTAAGCTCATGCTATACACAGAAATTAAAAGGCTGGTAGCGGTAGCTAAAAAGTTGAATAAACTAAGGTGATCTCCAAATAGGGGAATCGTGAACCCAAATCGAATGGGTGCATCATAAGCAGAAAGATCATTCGCCCAAAGGAATGAAGCACCTCGTAATGCGATTTCGGCATTGAAGAAACTGAACAACGCAAAGAAAATAGGAATTTGAAGCAAGGCGGGAATACATCCCCCCAATGGGTTAACACCGGCCTCGCGGAACAACTTCATCTGCTCCATACTGATTGTTTGCTGATCCTCACCATACTTCTCCTTCAACTTGGCGATTTCCGGACGCAAAGCTTTCATTTTGGCACCACTGAGATAACTCGAATAGATCAATGGGGAGGTTAACACACGGATAAAGAGTGTCAGTAAGGCAATCGCTAAACCAATATTTCCCATTGAAATATTCTTCAGAAAATCAAAAATGGGTACAATCACGTATTTGTTTAACGGACGAACAAAAGTATAAGCCCCTTGACCCAGGTTTACGATTTTCTCAAATTCGTTATCGTATTTTTTCAGTACCGAATAATCAGCAGGACCAAAATAAAATTTGAGGTTAACTGACGAACGATCAGAGGCAGGGAGCTGCATTTTAAGTGCCGCAGTTGCTTTAATCACCGAGCCCGTTGAATCAGGAGGTAAAACCCAGCTCAATTGACCAGCATTAAAATTGGCTGGTGCTTCCATGGCGGCAAAGAAGAACCGTTGGCGAACGCCTACCCATCCTACCGGTTTTGTAAAATCGACCGTGCTTCTATTCCCAATGGTGAAGTAATCAAAGGCCCCATCTTCGACAAATCCCACTTGCGTATTTTGCTTTTCGTAGGCAATATCAGATTCCTGCTTGAGCGCTTCATACTGCCATAAGAAAGGCACCAGTCCTTGTGTAAATAATTGTGCAGGGGCCTCAAAGTCAAGTTGCAGATCAATTCGATAATCTGTTGGATAAATCGTGTATCGATGCTTAATACGACCGCCATAATTGGAGTCGGCAGCAGCTAATTCAAATGAGATAACTTGTGTACCATCGGATTTTTTTTCAATGCCTTGCCATGAAAAAAATAATTCTGCACTAGGGGCCGTCCGATTCAATCCGGTATTTACAGCATATCCAAAACGTGCAAATGAGGTGGCCGATAACGCTACTGGACTGTCATCCCCGTATTGCGAATGCTCCTTCAAGGTGACCGATTTAATCTGTCCTCCTTTGTTCGTAAAAACAACGCTCATTTTATCATTCTCTACCGTCTGCAATTCTTCAACACCCTGGGCTGCAGCAACAAAATAGCCGGCAGCTGCTGCACGCTGTGTACTATCCGCTTTAGCGATCGAATTGGCAGCAGCCACTGTGTCCACCAACGGACGATTTGCTTTTGCGATAGAATCCTGTACAAATTGCTGGCGTGCCTTTGCCTTGTTGTAAGCGGCTTGCTCCATATTGGTATAGTAGAAATACCCAAAGAATAATACGGCAAGCAATACAAAACCCAGGACGGTATTACGATCAAAATTCATACGTTAAACAAGTTTGGCGATAAGAGCCGACAAAGATAAGGGAAGCGAACCGGCCCTAGGTTAGGAATGGAGCGGCTGAACAGACTTAGAAAATGGTTGCTGAGCATGTTGCAGCGCTGCTTTTATAAAATGAACAAAAATGGGTTGAGGCTCCTCTACCGTGCTCTTCAACTCCGGATGATATTGAACACCAATAAAGAAGGGATGGTTCTTTAGTTCGATGATCTCGACTAACCCTGTATCAGGATTTTTACCGCTGGCCAACATTCCTGCATTTTCAAATGCGGCGAGGTATTTGTTATTAAACTCCCAACGATGACGATGCCGTTCAGAGATATTTTCTTTTCCGTAAATACCAAACGCTAAGGAATCTTTTTCAAGGGTGCAAGGATAGGCTCCCAAACGCATAGTTCCCCCTTTTGCAGTAACCTGCTTTTGCTCGTCCATCAAATCTATCACTGGATCAGTTGTGCTTGGATTCATTTCGGTAGAATTTGCTGACTTAAGTCCTAGTACGTTGCGGGCAAATTCTATCGCTGCCATTTGCATTCCCAAACAGATCCCGAAAAAAGGTAATTTTTTCTCTCGGGCATATTGAACAGCGGCAATCTTTCCCTCCACACCCCGATGACCAAAACCAGGCGCAACCAACAAGGCATCAAGACCCGCTAATTTTTCATTCACATTTTCTGGTGTAATAAACTCACTGTGAATATTGATTACCTGTACCTGACATTCATTGATAGCGCCAGCATGTATAAAGGATTCCAAAATAGACTTGTAGGCATCTTGCAACTCAATGTATTTCCCAATCAAACCAACATTCACTTTAGCCTTAGGATATTTTAATTTATCCAGAAATATTTTCCATCGAGTCAGATCTGGCTGTTGGGTTCCAGTCAAATTCAACTTTTTTAATACCGTAGTATCCAATCCCTCTCGCATCATTAACACGGGAACCTCATAAATAGTAGAGGCATCCGCTGCTTCCACAACGGCCTCCGGTTTTACGTTACAGAAAAGCGCGATTTTTCTTTTAAGATCGGGACTTAGCGGTTTTTCAGTTCTGCAAACAATGATATCCGGATGAACACCTTCTTCGCTTAACATACGCACACTGTGCTGTGTGGGTTTTGTTTTTAATTCTTTTGCGGCCTTGAGATAAGGAATCAAGGTAAGGTGTACAACCACAGTATCCTCCTCGGGTAGCTCCCACTGTAGCTGTCGCAGGGCTTCCACGAATGGCAAACTTTCTATATCACCAACTGTTCCGCCAATTTCTGTAATGACAATGTCGTAATCTCCGGTTTGCCCGAGCAATTTCATTCTTCGCTTGATCTCGTCGGTAATGTGGGGTACCACCTGAACAGTTTTTCCCAAAAAGGCCCCTTCTCTTTCTTTGTTAATGACCGTTTGATAGATGCGGCCGGTAGTTACATTATTAGCCTGTGTAGTGTGAATATTTAAAAAACGTTCATAATGTCCTAGATCCAAATCAGTTTCTGCTCCATCCTCAGTAACATAACACTCACCATGTTCGTAAGGGTTCAGCGTACCGGGGTCAACATTTATATAAGGATCAAATTTTTGAATAGTTACGCGAAGTCCTCTTGCTTGTAACAACTTGGCCAGTGAGGCAGCGATGATTCCTTTACCCAGTGAGGAGGTAACTCCTCCAGTCACAAAAATGAATTTAGACATGGACGTTTCTTTTTCCATTGTTTTACCCTTAGTGACCTTCGGGCAGCTATCAGCCTTGATAAAAGGGAATGTGCGGGAGGTCGTGTAAAGTTAGGAATTATCCCTTATTCATTACACTTCCAATCGCAGAATCATAATTGTTTTTCCATTCCTCCACGGAGCCCCAAGATTGGTTATCCAGCTCCACTATTCCCTGCGTGGTAGTACCCAATAGGGTAACAGGGGTACGACCCGTAGCAGTGCGTTGTAAAAAAGCGGCGCGATGTTGCGGGGATACAGATACCACCACTCGGCCTTGCGATTCGCCAAACCAGCAAGCATCTGCGCGAAGTGGTTTGCCATCGGAAGCACGCTCAGGCGCTTTTACAGAAAACCCGATTGACCGGTTAAATGACTTTTCCATCAAGGCCACCAACATCCCCCCCTCACTGCAATCATGTACACTTTCAACAACACCTGCCACGATCAATGAACTTACCAATTGATGAAGCGCCAGTTCTTCCTCCACATTAAAATAGGGGGCGGGAGATAATGTATGGCCAAGTATGTCGTGTAAGTAAACGGATGAACCCAAATCATTTTGAAGACAACCCAACAAGTAAATTTCATCGCCAGGATTTTTAAAATCCAGTGTCATCTTTTTTTCTACATGCTCCAATAGTCCAACCATCCCTATGGTAGGGGTAGGATTTACTGGACCATCTGGATTTTGGTTATAAAAACTAACATTTCCTCCGGTAACCGGTGTATTAAACAAACGGCAGGCTTCACCCATTCCCAATATGGCTTCTTTGAATTGATAATACACTTCCGGATCATAGGGGTTTCCAAAATTTAAACAATTGGTAACTCCTAATGGCTCCCCACCGGAACAAACAATATTACGAGCGGCCTCACTTACTGCAATCATTGCCCCCTTTTTTGGATCTGCCATCACGTAACGACTGTTGCAATCTGTAGTGATTGCAATTCCCTTATTTGTTCCCTTCACAAGCACCACTGCTGCATCGGAGGGGGCATTGGTGTTGGTATTGTTGGTTCCCACCATGCTATCATACTGTCTGAATATCCATTTCTTGGAGGCAATGGTGGGATGTTTGATTAGTTGTAGCGCTGTTTTCTTAAGGTCAGCGGGCATAGGTATACTGCTGATCTCAAACTGAGCAATTTTTTCAAGATAGGCGGGCACCGTAAATGCTCTGTCGTATTGTGGTGCACCTCCGCCCAAGACCAGTTCCTGTGCAGGGATGGAAGCATCAAGCTTCCCATGCATATAAAAATTCAAGAGACCATCATCCGTTACTTCTCCAATGACCGCACAAGGAAGATCCCATTTCTCAAAAACTTTTTTTACCAAATCCTCTTTTCCTTTTTCGGCAACCAATAACATCCTTTCCTGACTTTCACTCAATAACAATTCCCATGTTTTCATATTGGGCTGTCTGGTAGGAACCTTATCCAGATCAATACGCATTCCCACCCCTCCTTTTGCACTCATTTCCGCCGTGGAGCAAATAATTCCTGCAGCACCCATGTCTTGCATACCCACTACCGCGCCTGTTTGAATTACTTCCAAACAAGCTTCTAATAATTTTTTCTCCTGGAAAGGATCTCCTACTTGCACAGCAGGTAATTCTTTGGCACTCTCCGCGGTAATATCAGCAGATGCGAAAGATGCACCCCCTATTCCATCTTTTCCTGTTGCACTGCCCACAAACAAAACTGGATTTCCAATTCCTTCCGCTGTAGCAGAAACTGTTTGACCCGCTTTTACAATACCCACACTCATAGCGTTTACAAGCGGGTTCGTATGATAACAACGATCAAAATAGATTTCACCTCCAACAGTAGGAACACCAAAACAGTTGCCATAATGTCCAATACCATGCACCACCCCTGCCAGCAAATGCTGTGTTTTCTCATCCTCCAATAAACCAAAACGAAGAGAGTTTAAAGCAGCAATGGGTCTTGCCCCCATCGTAAAAATATCGCGGTGAATTCCTCCAACACCAGTAGCGGCACCTTGAAAAGGCTCAATAGCCGAAGGATGGTTATGCGATTCGATTTTAAATACTACCCCCAATCCGTCTCCGATGTCCATCAATCCTGCGTTTTCTTCACCAGCCTTTACCAGCATCCTCCCCCCTTCGCGTGGTAAAGTTTTCAACCACTTGATTGAGTTCTTATAGCTGCAATGCTCACTCCACATTCCGGAAAAAGCACAGAGTTCATTAAAGTTGGGAGTTCGCCCTAGTTTTTTACAAATCAGATCAAATTCTTCGGGGGTCAGGCGGAGCTGTTCCGCCGTGGAAACGGTCACTTCCATGCAGGTTAAAAAATTGAGTAACAAAGGTATTTTACAAGAGTCAGCTTCCATGCAAAAGTTGTTCCCTTAGTCTTCACATTAATATATTTTTTAATATATATAATTATACCCATTGATACCCATTTATTGAACCAATATTGAGAATAAACCACATTTTATAAACACAATAGCCGTTTTTTTTGGAAGAAATGACTAAAAACAGTTGCTTTGCGGAAAATTCAGAAATTATGTCAATCAGATTTCAAGCTTTAGAAAATCTAAGCAATAAGAAAAAAGTAGAGGTAGGTTCTCCTAATAAAACTACCAGCTTCTTTGCCTCAAATGTATTTACCGTACAAGTTGCCAGAGAATTCTTAAGCGATGAAGCTTACAAAAGCTTGAAAGCATCCATCAAGGCGGGAATGAAAATTGATCGCAATATGGCCAATCAAATTGCGAATGGAATGCGGGCCTGGGCGGAAACAAAAGGAGTAACACACTTCACCCACTGGTTTCAGCCCCTTACCGGTACAACTGCAGAAAAACATGATTCTTTTTTTACATTAAAAAGTGATGGTACAGCTATCGAAGAATTTGATGGGGCTGCATTGATACAGCAGGAACCAGACGCTTCCTCATTTCCAAGTGGAGGATTACGCGCCACTTTTGAAGCACGTGGCTATACGGCCTGGGATCCTTCTTCTCCTCCCTTTGTTATTGAAATTGGAAATGGAAAAACACTTTGTGTTCCTACCATTTTTGTTTCGTACACAGGAGAATCGCTCGACTACAAAGCTCCCTTACTTAAAGCAACCGAAGCACTGAGTAAAGCCGCTACAGAAGTTTGTCACTACTTTGACAAAAATGTAAGTAAAGTCAATGTTACACTAGGCTGGGAGCAAGAATACTTTGTGATTGATGAAGCCTTTTACAACGCACGTCCAGACCTCGTGATGACTGGACGAACCGTGTTTGGAAGTGGCTCTGCAAAAAACCAACAACTAGAAGACCATTACTTCGGTTCTATTCCTGAGCGCGTGTACGCATACATGCGTGATTTTGAAAATGAATCCTACAAATTAGGAATCCCACTTCGCACACGACATAATGAAGTTGCTCCAGCACAATTTGAGTGTGCCCCCATTTTTGAAGAAGTAAGTGTGGCCGTGGATCATAATTCACTTTTAATGGACGTAATGGACCGGGTGGCGCGTCGTCATAACCTTCGCGTGCTGTTACACGAAAAACCATTTGCCGGCATCAATGGAAGTGGAAAGCATAACAACTGGAGTATGGCCACTGATACAGGCGTTAACCTCTTAGCCCCTGGAAAAACGCCAAAGACCAATCTGATGTTTCTTACATTTTTTGTAAACACCATCAAAGCCGTGCATGATTATGCCGATGTATTGCGGGCTTCAATCGCCTCTGCACCAAACGATCATCGTCTAGGTGCCAATGAAGCTCCTCCTGCTATCATCTCTGTGTTTATTGGACAATACCTGAGCAAAGTATTAACAGACGTTAAAGAGCGCGTTACTTCCAAAATGGATGAAACAGACGAAAGCTTACTCAAAATCGATATTCATAAGAGCATTCCTGAGCTACTCATGGATAACACGGATCGCAACCGTACTTCTCCCTTTGCATTTACTGGTAATAAGTTTGAGTTTCGTGCTGTAGGATCCTCCGCGAATTGCGCTAACCCCATGACTGTGCTCAATACAATCATGGCAGCCACCCTGAAACAATTCAAATCTGAAGTAGAAGCGTTGATTGAAAAAGGAGAAAAGAAAGAGATAGCGATCATGCAAGTGATCAGAGAGTATATTGTTAAGAGCGAAAAGGTATTGTTTGAAGGTGATGGATACAGTGAGGCATGGGAAAAAGAAGCTGCTAAGCGTGGTCTACCCAATGTTAAAACCACTCCCCTTGCCCTTGATGCCATGGTAACTAAAAAGGCAATGTCCTTATTTGAGGGAAATGGCATCTATTCCCACCAGGAGTTGGAGGCACGGCATGAAATTGAATTAGAGAAGTACATTAAGAAAGTACAGATTGAAAGCCGCATCATGGCGGAGATTGCCACTAGCCAGGTGTTACCGGCAGCCATTCGCTATCAAAACACATTAGCTAATAATGTGAAGGGACTAAAAGAGGCGGGACTTTCTGAAAAAAGCTATAAAAAGCAACAAGAAATTTTAGAAAAAATCTCCACGCATATTGCCAAAGTCAGCGATGCAGTTGAAAAAATGACGGAGGCTCGTAAGGCTTGCAACAATTTGGAAAGCACGCGTGAAAAAGCAATTGGCTATCAAACCAACGTGAAGGATGCATTCTTTGATGAAATTCGTTATCACGTAGACAAATTAGAATTGTTGGTAGATGATAACGAATGGAGCTTACCGAAATATCGGGAAATGCTCTTCTTGCGTTAAGGACGATTAGCCTTTAATACACGCAATACATTACCGCCGAGGATTTTTTTCAACGCTTGATTGGAATATCCTCGGCGTTTTAATTCTGCAGTGATTTGCGGGTAGGTGCTAACATCTTCAAGTCCCTTGGGAACAAATCCAATTCCATCATAATCGGCACCGATCCCTACGTGATCCACCCCTACCAATTTGGCTACGTAATCAATATGATCAACCACTTCTTTAATTCCTGGCAAGCTTTTATCCAATTGCTGCTGCACCAAAAAGCTGAGGCGCTGATTGAGCGATTCCGTCTCCCCGCGGTATTCAGGTAATTGTTGTAAGGCTGCACGTATGGAGTCTTTTCCAGGACCTTCCCAATATTTTTTTGCATCCACGAAAGACTTACTAATGAATGCCGGATAGAAGTTGATACAAATAACTCCACCATTTTTAGCAACGGCCTTGATCTGTTGGTCTTTTACATTTCTAAAAACGGGACAAATGCTCCAAACGGAACTGTGGGTCAACAATACAGGCTTGGTAGTTACTTCCAAGGCATCATAAAAAGTTTGTTCGCCCACATGTGAAAGATCCACCATTACCCCTGCGTCATTAAGCCGGCGTACAACTTGTTTACCAAAATCATTGAGTCCTTTTGTGACCAACGGCTTGCCCGCCCCTGACTCGTCCATCGCACTGGTAGCCCAATCATGACTATTATTCCACGTCAATGTAAGATAAGACATCCCTTTTGCGATCAGTGAATCTAACTTGGCTAAGTCTGATTCTATCATATGCCCTCCTTCTACACCAATCATGGCCACCAATTTATTTCGATGCACTTTTTTTCGCGCTTCTTGATAACCGGTAGCAAAATCAAATTTATCTGGATGACGCAAGATGATCCGATTCAAGGAATCAATTTCCTGTAATGCGTCTTGATAGAACCCTTCTTTTTTTCGAGGAGTTTCCCCTGTAAAAACCGAGAAGAATTGAATATCTACACCGCCGCGCTTCCAACGAACATAATCACTGTGCCCCTTTGTCAGCAACACACTAATATCCCTCCCCTCTAACACTTGTCCACTTAGACAATCGTTGTGTGTATCAACTAAGATGGCTTTACGATGAACCGAATTAACGGATTGACTGAAACCAATCGATGAAATGAGAACTAGAAAAAAAGACAGCAATAGTTGCTGTCTATACTTTTTTAATAAAGAATACATTAGCCCATAGTTTTCTTGGCATCCTCTAAGAATTTCGCAAGTCCGATATCAGTCAGGGGATGCTTTAACAAACCTAGAATAGAATCCAAGGGACAAGTGCAAACATCTGCTCCCGCTTCTGCACATTTCACGATATGCAAGGGTGTACGAATAGAAGCTGCAAGAATTTGAGTTTTGAAACCCTGTACACCATAAATCTGTGCAATTTGTGCAATCAACTCTACCCCATCCCAATTACTATCATCCAAACGTCCAATAAAGGGAGATAAATAGGTAGCCCCCGCTTTAGCCGCTAAGATGGCTTGACCTGCTGAAAAAACTAACGTACAATTAGTTCTGATTCCATTATCCGTAAACCACTTAATTGCTTTAATTCCGTCCTTGATCATGGGAACTTTCACCACAATGTTAGGGTGAATGGCCGCTAATTTTTTTCCTTCTTCCACAATGCCGGCAAAGTCTGTGCTGATCACTTCAGCGCTGATATCTCCCTCCACCATTTCACAAATAGTACGGTAATGATCCATGATTGCCTTTTCACCCTTGATACCCTCCTTAGCCATAAGAGAGGGATTGGTGGTAACGCCATCCAGAATACCTAATTCATACGCTTCTTTAATTTGTGCGAGGTTGGCCGTGTCAATGAAGAATTTCATATAGGTGGTTAAATGTTTTAAATAAAAAATGGCAGGCTTATTACATCGCACCGCTCAACCACTTACTCTTGCTGCCTTCCGGCCCTGGGAGGGTTCAGCAGGAGCTGGTCGTGTAAGACCTGCCGGTACAAATTTAATGAATATTCCCTCATTGCTGAAAAGCAGAACGCACCCACGCATACCCTACCAATTCGTCAGCTCTACTACCAACAGGGCGCACATAGACCAAGACCAGGTATTCGTTTTCCGTACCCCAATAATCTCCTTCCGTCAATTGTGTGGCAGGTGTTGGCTTAATATCCAGCTCATCGGCAGTTACATACTGATAATTATAATACCCCTGTTTTAATAAACAGGACTTTGTATAGACCCCCCGCACAGCGTCATATTTCATTTTACTGGTAGAATCCAGCAAATAATTAGTGAGCTCCCCAAATAAATAAACAGACTTTCCGGGTATGGCACGTCCGCCGCTAGGATTAAAAGTAAAGTGTACCCACGCATACTCTCCTTGCCACTGTGCATTTGGATTATCTCGACTTTCCACAACGTACGTTCCATTTATATCCCGATTCAATAAACTCATTTTCCCTTCCCGAGGATAATCCGGATTAATCCAAATATCTACCCGGGCTGCGCTATCACTATCTTCAATGCGGGCTATGCGTTCACTTCGCAATCGAAAACTACGCAAGTCCACCCAACGCCACTCTTGACCTGCTGGAAATAGCGAAAAACTTTGGTCCGTGTACTCAAAATAATTCCCGCGAAAAATGGTAGGTGTTCGTTGCACTTTTGCCGTTAACCAATTGCGGTTTTGCAATAACCAGACATTCAACTCAGTGGGTGTAAATTGTCCCCCTGATGCTTGTACCGGTGTAACTCCGATTTGCAATTGATGATGTGTTCGTAAAAGTTGCCCATCGAATGGTTGTCTGACCTGCGCAGAGATGGACACTTTTTTTGAAGCTACCAACACACGGCGTGTAAAAACCAATTGCGTGGTATCATCATTCAAAAAAACTTTTAATAGATAATTACCGGCACGAGTAGGACCGCTTCCTGATTCAGGGAGCATGGCTTGATAGTGGGTATATCGAATTTGAGTAAGAGAAGAGGGTCGGTAATTACGAATACGATTGGTTAAAAAACCTCGTAAATAATCAAATGGTTGCAAAGAAGCAGGCGTCCAGTCTGCATTACACAGCTGAAAAGTGTAATAATAATTTTTTATGTCAGCATCCAGATCGTCAAAATGTAATTCCAATTGCTCTCGCTCACCTAATACCAATAAAGGATAAGCGCGCGGGTCTCCCGCTTTATGCAACTTAACAGTCTGTATGGAGGTTCGAAAAATCTGATCGGGGGTTTGCGCATTGGCCGGGAGCCAAACTACCAAGCAATAAATAAGGGGGAAGATTGTAAATTCGAGTTGCCGCATAGGGCAAAGTATGAAAATAGCTCGATTTTTAGCCAACCGAATTGCCCAAAGCAAACAGCAAAGCTTCTCCCGCTTTATTCTTCGTCTCTCTTTTACTGCTACCGCCTTGAGTGTTGCTGTGATGATTATTACCCTGGCCTTGGCAACTGGCTTTCAAAATGCCATAGAAAACAAAATCGTTGGGTTCTGGGGGCATGTTCGTATTCAGGAAAAACAAGCAGACAAATCGGTGCGTGTTAGAGAAATCCCCTTACAGCGGAATGCAGCCTTTGAAGAGAGAATACAAAATCATCCCAATGTAAAATCTATCCATCCGTTTGTAAACCAATATGCCCTTCTCAAAACCCGATCCTCGCTGGAGGGGGTTCTACTAAAAGGAATGGATGCAGGCCCCCATTGGAATTCATATCAACAGTTTGTAAAAAAAGGCAGACTGCCTCAATTCAAGAGCCCTTCTTTTTCCAGGGAGATCTTGCTATCTACCTATCATGCCAACCGACTTAGTATTCAGCCGGGAGATTCCGTTGTATTATACTTTACACAAGTTGGCCAAGCCCCGCGTGCCCGCAAAGTGATGATTGCAGGCCTCTATCAAACAGGGATTGAAGAATATGATCGACTTTTTGCGGTTGGAGACCTAAAAATGATAGCTCCAATGACTGGCTGGGAAAGTGATCAGATTGGCGGATATGAGATTTACTTGAAAAACCCCAATCTGACTGCTCAAACTGCGCATCAACTATTTGAATCCGATTTATTTCCTCCAACCTGGGATGCACTCACCACCCGGGATGTGGCTCCTCAACTGTTTGACTGGCTCAATATGCAGGTTGTTACCAGAAATGTATTACTGGCATTTATGACAATTGTAGCGCTGGTCAATTTATTAACCTGTTTGCTAGTATTGGTATTAGAACGTATCCCGATGATTGGTATACTAAAAGCAATGGGATCAAGCAACCAATTGATTCAACAAATTTTTATTCGCTTTGGCCTACTTTTTACAACAGGAGGAATAATCGTTGGTACACTACTGGCCCTAGGACTTCTTTGGCTACAATCAACCACTTCCTTTATTCGATTAGACCCTAGTGCCTATTATATAGATACGGTAGCCGTAAAAATTAAATTACTGCATGTGCTGGGCGTAATGGGTGGGACCTTAGTAATTAGCTTTCTTGTTCTTCTATTACCTTCATTATTGGTAAAAAAAATCAGCCCACTGCGCGCGATTCGTTTCAACTAAGCCAGGAAAGTAGTATTCCGGTCGCTACTGCTGCGTTCAATGACTCCGCCTCTCCGATTTTTGGAATTGTGACTCCTATTACATTTTTCGTAAGTAACGATTCGGGAACTCCCTTTGCCTCATTTCCTATTAGCAAGATCCCCTGTTGTGGACGCTTTAACTCATACACCGACTTTCCATTCAACATCGCTGCATAGATGGGGACTTGTTGATGCAAGATCCATGGCTTCAGATCTAGATAATGGATCTGTAATCGAGCAATGCTACCCATCGTAGCCTGTACTACCTTGGGATTATATACATCCACCGTATCAGGACTACAAACCAATTGCTGAACACCAAACCAGTCAGCCGTGCGTAAAATTGTGCCGAAATTTCCAGGGTCCTGTATGCCACAACAAACTAAAGTCAATCCTTGCTCAACTTGTAAGGGCCTGACAGTAAACTTTGAGACCACAGCGAGTACTTCATGCGAACTAGTTAGCTGGGAAATTCGCTCCAATTCCTGTGGAGTTACGGCCGTAACCTGGATGGAGGAATCAATATTTCTATGTTGATGTATCCAGCTTTCAACAGCATAAATATGCTTGATGGCTTGCGGACAATCCCGTAACAGTTCTTGAACTAATTTAGGTCCCTCTGACACGAAAAGCCCCGTGTGATCCCTGTATTTCTTATCGGCTAAACTTTGGATATCTTTGACTACTGATTTTGTAATCATAATTCTAGCACATTGTGAAGCAACAGTTCCGGTATTTATTGGTTTCTATACAACACCCGGTATTGCTTCTATTTATAATCAGTTTTCTACTTTATGGTTGTGGCACAATCCCTCGGAATTATCCGATTGGAAAACCCTTTGTTTTCAAAACTACTATAAAAGTAGATGGGAGTGTTCCAAAAGAACAAAGAGAATTATTGCAAACCCGCTTAAAAGGACAATTAGACGACAGCTTACGATCCAGAACTGTTTCCAAACTTTTTTATAGCACGCTCCGTAAGCCCCCGGTATTTGACACCAGTTATGCGAACCAGTCTGTGGCTTATATGCATGCGCTCTTGGGCTCGCTTGGATATTTTAGAGATAAAGTTTGGTATGATACTACCCTGACGGTGATTAATAAAAATCAAATCCGGACTACCGTAAATTTTTTCATTCATCCCGGGAATCCCTTTTTATTGGATTCCATCGCTTACCATCTCCAGGATGCTACACTTCAACAACTCACATTAGAAAATAAGGCTGCGGCAAAAATCAAAACAGGCGACCCGTTTGCTAAGGGCATAATTGCGGACGAACTAGACCGATTGATAGATCACTACAGAAATAATGGATACCTGCGCTTAACCCGAGACGACTTGGTGGGCATTTGGGACACCCTTGACCTTGCCTTACTGAAACCCATTGCCGACCCCTTAGAACAACTAAAAGTATTTCAACAGGTTCGCGAGCGTAGCACCACTCCTACTGCAAATCTTGAAATTCGGTTACGTCCTGAAACAGCAAAGGAAAAACTTACACAATATAAAGTGGGGAACATCACCCTCTACCCTGACTTCACTTCTGATACGACTGGACTTAAAACTACACAGGTATTTCAAAATGGAATTCAGCTACAGCGTTTTCGTCCAGTTTTCAACGATCATATTTTTCGAGATAAGATTCATTTCAAAAGGGGGCAGGTGTATGATCAACGCAACTACTTTAAAACACTCAATCAATTGAACGCAATGGGTGGTTGGCGACTCGTGAACCTGGAAACCATTCCCCGAAAAAATGAAGACACCACCGATATTCTTATCAAGTTAACCCCTGCCCGGAAATACACCAGCTTCGCTAATCTGGAAGGCAGCAGTAATCAAAGCTTATTGGCGGGTACTTTGTTTGGCGTGGCGTTGAATGTTGGATTTCAAAATAGAAATTTATTTCGTCGGTCCATCCAATCTACCACCAATCTGCGGCTGGGTGTGGAGATTGGAAGAGATACGATTGCTGACGTCAATTTTATACAAACAAGACAAATTGCGCTGACGCATAATTTAGTTTTTCCTGGTCTGCTCCCGCGCTTTTCCGGTTTACCTGCTGATTTGCGGCAACATGCTCGTTCTATTCTGGCCTTTAATATTTCTAATACGGAACGCAGGGAATTATTCAACCTATCCTCTTACAGTGCCGCCTGGGGATATGACTTTCGATATAAGAATACACTCTACACAATTCGGATTCCAAACATCGAATACAACGCCATAGCCCGAAGAGCAAAATTGCTGGAGCTGATAGATAGTAATGCCCTGTTAAAAAATATTTTTGTGGATGGATTGATTATTTCGGGTAGTGCAGGGTTATTTTACTCCCGCCAAAAAGCCAATCAAGTCCGCAATGTTCGTTTGAATATTGAAGAATCAGGATTACTGAGCGGCTTTATCAGAAGCCCCTTGCTAGACAGCAATCTGTTTCGGTTTATAAAGGTTGATTTGGATTTGTCAACAAAATATTCATTTAAAAAAACTGCTCTGGCGCTTCGCTTTTTTGCAGGAGCGGGTTATGCGTTTGATCAAACCAGAAATCCCGTTAATCGATTTAATTTACCACTGTACAGGCAGTATTTTGCTGGAGGTCCCAACAGTATGCGGGCCTGGGGTCTCCGAAAGCTAGGACCCGGTTCTTCCATCCAGGAATATGGCAATAAAGGATTACCGGAGCGCTACGGAGATTTACAATTGGAAGGAAATATCGAGTTTAGATTCCCTTGGTTCAACATAGCCGGTATGCAGGTGAATGGAGCCGTATTTGCAGATGTAGGCAATATCTGGTACTTAAAAAAAGCGACTGGAAGAACTGCTGAGGAAATCTTTTCATTGCAAAGACTAGGTAAGGATCTTGCCGTTGGCGTTGGAACAGGACTACGATTGGATTTCACCTATTTTGTAATCAGGTTAGACTATTCGCTCAAAGCCAAAGACCCCAGCCCTTCACCCGCCAACCGAAATTATCAAAATAAGTGGTTTGGTTATCCAAGGTTACAGGATATGGACCAGTTCCAACTGGGTATAAATTATCCTTTCAATTTGTAGGAATCAAGATTGAACAGAGAAGTTAGCAGCAAACGACTCCATGGTGTGTGCTGTACTAACATCAAATTCGCCAATACGAGTTCTTCGTAATGAACTTAAATATGCTCCGCATCCCAATGCCTGCCCCAGGTCATTTGCCAAACTTCTAATATAGGTACCCGTAGAGCATACCACCCGAAATTGCAATTGCGCGTCCTGTAAAGAAAGTACCTCAAAGGAATAAATATGAACGGAGCGAGGCTCTAATTTCACCTCCTTTCCTTTGCGTGCCAGTTCATAGACACGCTTGCCATCAACTTTGATAGCCGAGTGCGCAGGAGGAATCTGTTCAATAGGACCGGTGAACTGTGGCAGTATGGATCGAACTTTTTCAAGTGTAATATGATCGGTTGCTATAAAATTAGTGGGTTCACTCTCCAAATCATACGTGGGTGTTGTAGCTCCAATAGTGATGGTGCCAGTATATTCTTTTTGCTGTGCCATATACTGGTTAATTCGTTTGGTGAACTTTCCAGTACATACAATCAGCAACCCGGTAGCCAGCGGATCCAGCGTACCGGCATGTCCAATCTTTCGAATCCGAATCAAATGACGAAGTTTTCGAATCACATCAAATGAAGTCCACCCGAGTGGTTTATCCACGAGCAAAACAACTCCCTCTTCAAATTGCTTGGATGTATAGGACATGATCAATAAGCCCTTGCAAAAAGTACCCGTTGTGCAGAGGGTTTTCCGGTTAAAACACAAGTCCCCTTTTCTTCGGGATTATTCAACGGGATACAACGAATTGTTGCTTTGGTTTTTTCCTTGATCGCTTCCTCGGTCTCTGAAGTTCCATCCCAATGCGCCGCCACAAATCCAGTTTTAGTATCCAACACGTTTTCAAATTCTTCCCAAGAATTAACCGGCGTAATATGTGCATCACGAAATGCACGGGCACGATCCAGAAGCTGCTGCTGTATAGCCGTTAACTCAAGCTGAATTACATCTACAATTCCCTCCAAAGAAACAGTTCGTTTTTCCTTCGTATCACGTCGCGCCAGTTCTACTACACCCTGTTCAAGATCGCGGGCACCAATGGCTATACGGAGCGGCACTCCTTTCATTTCGTATTCTGCAAACTTCCATCCAGGTCTTGCCTGATCAGAATCATCATACTTCACGCGTATGCCCGCAGCTTTTAAAGCTTTCACGATGCTATTTACTTTCTCGTCAATTGCAGATTTCTGTTCTTCGCCCTTATAGATTGGAACAATCACTACTTGAAATGGTGCTATGCGGGGAGGCAATATCAATCCATCATCATCACTGTGTGCCATAACCAGTGCTCCAATAAGGCGCGTACTCACACCCCAACTTGTAGCCCAGACATAATCCAGTTTATTTTCACGATCACTAAATTTCACCTCAAAAGCCTTAGCAAAATTTTGACCCAAAAAATGTGAAGTGCCCGCCTGTAATGCTTTGCCATCCTGCATGAGTGCTTCTATACAATAAGTCTCTTCAGCCCCGGCAAATCGCTCATTGGGAGTTTTTATTCCCTTGATCACAGGAACGGCCATCCAATTTTCAACAAAGTCAGCATACACATTCAACATTCGTTCGGTTTCCTCAATGGCTTCAGCACGTGTGGCATGCGCGGTGTGCCCTTCTTGCCATAAAAATTCTGCAGTACGCAAAAACAAACGCGTTCGCATTTCCCAGCGTACCACATTGGCCCACTGATTCACCAAAATGGGAAGATCGCGGTAGGACTGAATCCAGTTTTTATAGGTATTCCAAATGATAGCCTCACTAGTTGGACGAACCACCAGTTCTTCCTCCAATTTAGCTTCCGGGTCCACCATCAATTTTCCTTTATGATTGGGATCCGCTTTCAACCGATAGTGTGTTACAATAGCGCATTCTTTTGCAAAACCTTCGGCATTCTTCTCCTCTGCTTCAAATAAACTTTTAGGGACAAAAAGAGGAAAATATGCATTGACATGCCCGGTATCCTTAAACATCTTATCGAGTGCATCGCGCATGTTTTCCCACAAGGCAAAACCATAAGGTTTGATAACCATACAACCTCGTACAGCTGAGTAATCAGCTAACTCTGCCTTTAGAACAAGGTCGTTGTACCACTGCGAATAATCCTGTGCCCGGGAGGTGATGGCTTTGCTCATGTAACTTCTATTAAGATATGCGTCTTTACCTTTTTTTTAACAGCAGACAATCAGGTCTTGGATCTAATTGCCGATCTTTGTGTAGGTCACAAAAGTAACGACTTCAACTATGAAAACCACTTTACCAACCCTCTTGCTTGTTTCGGTGGTTCTCCTTGCTGGTTGCACCACTATTTACCGTACCGGGCAAACACCTGACGATGTGTATTATTCCCCTGCGCGTCCCGAGGACGAATATTTGGTTATGCAACGCCAGGAAACACGGCGGTATCGCACGGTTGAAGAAGATTATGAAGACCGGTATCTTCGGATGCGGGTGCGCGACCGGTATCGCTGGGACGAACTAAACACCTGGTATGCATACGAAAGATGGACGCTTGGTTTTAACTCCTATTACACACCAGCATTCAACCCGTTTATTTCCTGGAATCATTATTACAACCCCTATTATCTCAATACACCTTACTATTTTATTGGACTGGGCCAACCCACTGTAGTAAAACAACTCTACACAAAACCAAGAACATTTGATCTTGGAAGCTATCAGCAATTGCCTATTAATCTAAAAACTGTGCGAGCACAGACAGGTTCCTATGCCGTGAGCCCGCTTGTCAATATCAATGCGGGGAAAATCAGCAATGTCCCTAACCGGGGCAATGCACTCCGAGAGGCATTTGGTGTTAGCGCTCCATCCAACAATTCGTCCTCCTCCTCTTCCCCTTCCAGTTCTGCTGGTTCCTCGCAAGGAAGTAGTGCCCCTGTAAGAAGATTTTAATCGCCGCTATGCGAAAACTAACGCTTGCTTTTTTATTGCTGCTTTTGCTGAAGACATCGATTGCCCAGGAACCCGCCGATATGTTGCGTATGGCATGGTCAGATCCAACGGGCACGGCTCGACAACAAGCCATTGGTGGTGCCATGGTTTCTTTGGGTGGTGACCTTACGGCTACGTTTATCAACCCGGCGGGACTTGCGTTTTACCGCAGTGGTGATTTTGTATTTACCCCCACGTATAGTCAACTTCGAAATAGTGCTATCTACAAAAACACAAGTACCGCCGCCAAGCGCGCTGCACTTGGGCTTGGACTAACTGGGTTTGTTGCTGCTTCACCCACCGATAATAAAAAAGGCTCTGCTGCAGTTGCAATAGCATTGAATCGTACCGCTTGGTTTGGAAATAACCTTTTGTACCGAGGTTTAAATACTACCACTTCTTATTCCCAAAAATTTTTGGAGGAAATTGCAGGTATTGGCGATGCCAATTTGGTGGCTAGCAAATACCCATTTGGAAGCAGTCTTGCATTCAATACGTATTGGATTGATACCGTGGGCGGGGGTACCAATGGCAATTTCAACTACCAAACGCGCGCTCCGTTTCGAAGCGGATTGTTACAAGAAAATGAAATTACAAGTAAGGGGGGATTATCCGAATTAGCTATTGCGGTGGCAGGCTCTAGAAAAGAAAAGTTTTTTTATGGATTGACGTTAGGTATTCCTTTTTTACAATTTGAGCGAACTACTACGTTTACTGAAGCAGATGCAACAAACACCATCAATAATTTCAATTACGCTACCTACCAGGAATCACTACAGACCAGCGGAAGTGGATTGAATATAAAAATGGGTTTTATTTATCGCCCAGTACCCCAATGGCGATTTGGCCTGAGTATTCATAGCCCCACTTTTCTTCGACTTACCGACCGCTATAGTGCTACTATTACTACTGACACTGAAAATTATAAAGGAGTACTAACTCAATCCTCCAAAGAATTCACGAATGGAGAGCCTGCAGAATACAGTTATCTGCATTTCACACCGCTACGAATGATGGCTGGTTTATCATTTGTGATTCGTGAAGTAGAGGATGTCTCAAAACAAAAAGGATTTATTACTGCCGATGTTGAGTGGGTCAATTATCCGTCTGCATCCTTTAAAGCAGATCCATCCTTATTAAATGCAGAAGACGAAAAAACTTATTATAAAAATCTGAATACAGTAATTGATGCAGCCTACCGGGGCGCATTTAACGTGAGAATGGGTGGCGAACTAAAATTCACGACTTGGATGGCCAGAGCAGGAATGGCTTACCTGGGAAATCCATATCACAATTTAAGAGGAGAGGAAGGAAATCGTTTCCAATATTCAGGCGGTGTCGGATACAGAGATAAAGGCTACTTCATTGATCTTGCCTATATAAGAACTTTGGGAAAAGACATACACGCTCCTTACCGACTTTCTAGGCAAGCATTTGACTTAGCACAATTGCAACAGCGAGGCACTCGTATCGTTTTGACGCTGGGTGTAAAATTCTAATCAGTCCTTAAACAAGGCAACCTCTTTCTTTACGGGTCCATTGGAACTATCTTGCCGGATATATCCCCTATACATTCCCTCCGTGCAAAAAGGCATTGCAATGTTTCCGTTCTTATCCACGGCTATTAAACCTCCATCACCACCCAACTCGGGAAGCTTCTTGAGCACCATTAGGTTGGCAGCCTCTTGCAACGATTTACCCCCATATTCCAGTTGATCACAAATTGACTTTGCCATTACTAGGCGTATAAAAAATTCGCCCCAACCTGTACAACTAATGGCAGCCGATGCATTATTTGCATAAGTACCGGCACCTATAAGCGGCGCGTCTCCGATTCTTCCCCACTTTTTATTGGTCATACCCCCTGTGCTGGTCGCAGCTGCAAGATTACCGTGTTTATCCAATGCCACTGCACCAACTGTACCGTACTTTTCTTTTCTACGTTCCAGGGCCTCCTCGATTGCAACAGGCTCGATTGATTTTTTCAAACGCTCGAGGGAATCTCTTTGTCGGGCCCTCTCCAGCGAACGCCATCGCTGGGGCGTATGAAAATAGGAAGGGTCCACCAACTCAATTCCCTTCTCTTTCGCAAACTGTTCTGCCCCGATACCGCTCAACATAACATGTTCACTCTTTTCCATCACGGCACGGGCAGCGGTAATGGGATTACGAATGGTGGTTACTCCAGCAATGGCACCTGCTGCTAAATTGCGTCCATCCATTATAGCGGCATCTAATTCATTTTTTCCTTGGTTAGTGAATACAGCACCCTTTCCTGCATTGAAGAGTGGATTGTCTTCCAGTACACGAACAGCTGCTTCCACGGCATCTAACGCCTTGCCCCCGTTTTGCAAAATCAATTGGCCGGCCAGGAGGGCCTGTTCCAATGACTCTTTATATCTTTTTTCTTGCTCGGGTGTACTTTGGCTCCTCAGGATTGTACCGGCGCCGCCATGAATCACCAACACGTACCGATCTTGTGCTGTGATAGTCGACCCCATCAAATTGCCAATGAAAATCAAAAAGAATAAACCTGTAATACGCATGATTTTGTTTTGTACAATATTAACCATTTGTCCGAAGGCCTTTTCCTAATTTTACACACAAGATTTTTTTTGAAAAAAGCTTTTACCATACTACGAGGGGTACTTCTTTTTGTGCTTATTCTCCTGACCCTCTTTTACATCACGTTTCAATTGCCTGTGGTTCAGGATAAAATCTCAGGATTTGTTTCTGCCTACCTGTCCAACACGCTGGATACCAAAGTTGAAATCAAGCGGCTGCGCTTCCACTTCTTTAACCGATTTTCTGTGGAGGGCTTATATGTGGAGGACCAGCAGGGCAATTCCTTACTCCAAGTAAAAAAAATTGAGCTGCAGCTGAAGGGCATCCCGGGATGGGAGGACAGTACCGTAATTGAAAATATTGCAGCCGCTGGAATAAAAATCCACTTACAGCGGTCCGATAGTAATTGGCAGCATGCTTTTCTTTTGCAATTTTTCAAAACAAGTTCCTCAAAAAATAAGAAGCCGGCGCAATCAAATTTGCAACTGCATCTAAAAACAATCACGCTGCAAGAAGTAGAATTTCTACAAACAGATAGTTGGAATGGACAAAGCATTACAGCTTCGGTGAAAAATCTAGTACTAGAGGCCAGCCCTTTTTCATTGGAAGATGGAAATTTTGAAGTTAATAAACTATCCCTGCTTCATCCTGCTGTGAAAATTCGTGCGTTTCCCGGAAAAAGACCGCCAACTCCATTCTCTCGATATTCCATGAAACCTGGCTGGGAGTTAGATGGAAAACGATTCTTTGTACAAGCTTTAGAAATTCTAGATGGAAGTTTTGGTTTCGACAATACGGCCCCTCTTGCTAAAAACGGGTTTGATAAAAACCATATCCACATCAAGGGTATTCAGGCTACACTCAGTAATTCTTTAATGACAGGTGATACCCTTCAGAGTAAACTAAAAATTAGTGCTGCTGAAAAAAGTGGTTTTTCTATACGGAGTTTAAGCGGAAACTTTTTACTCTCCCCTCGCAATTTATCGCTGAAACAGTTCAAGCTAGTCACTAATCAAAGTACTATTCAAGATCAACTAGAACTTTCCTTTGAGAAACTTAGCGACTTGCAAGATTTTGGGAATCGTATTTTTATAAACGCCCAAATCAATCAATCAATCATTAGTTCGGAGGATCTTTCATTTTTTATTCCAGCACTTCGGGGCAAGCGTGGTGTGCTGCAAGTGGCTGGAATGTTGAAAGGCACGTTGAATGAATGGACTATTCAGCAACTAGCATTACAAACCACCGCTGATTCCTACCTACAAGGAACGCTCACTGCAAAGGGCATACTAAATAAGAATACTTTTGGGTACTCCTTACAGCTCAAACGCAGTCAAATTATGGGAAAGGATGTCAGTAGCTGGTTGTCTATTACACAACCCTCGCTGAAATCCACCCTGGAATCATTAAAATACGTACGCTTCAATGGAACGATAGAAGGCACTAACACGTCCTCGCAAATAAACGGAGTAGCTGCTACAGGACTGGGGCAGCTAAAAAGTCAACTCCGTCTTACCTACCTTCCCAATTCACCACTACAATATGCGGGGAGTTTAAGTCTGGATCAGTTTTCTTTGGGAAAATTAGTGGGCATGCCTGCCTTGGAAACTTTATCAATTTCCATTCAGCTAAACGGAACAGGAATCGGAGAAAAAAATACAACTGCCACCGCAAGGGCTTTAATTAGTTCACTGACTTACAATGGTAAGCCCCTGAACAATATTGCATTACTGGCGCAACTCAATCAAGACCAAATTGAACTACGCACTTCAATAGACAATGAAAACTTAAAAACAGGCAACCTGGTAGCCCGCATCAATTGGGAAAACAAAAAGCCAACGTATCAGCTGTCTGGGCAAATAGAGAAAGCAGATTTTAAAAGCCTTCGAATTACTGATCTACCCATTCAATTCAGAGGGAGTATAGATGCAAACTTAAGTGGCAATACGCTTACCGATCTCGAAGGAGATGTAACACTTCGTGCAATTACACTGTTACATGATGAAGATCTTTTACCCATTGACTCCTTACAAATTGTAGCACGCAACCAAAACGGCAATAAAAGAATTGAACTGAACACAAATGAACTGCAAGCCTGGATTGATGGGCGTTTCAAGGTAGAAGAATTTCCTTCATTGGCGCAATCCATCTTACATCGACACTACCCCTCCTTTTTCCCGCGTCCGAATTACATGAGCAAAAACAATCAATTTCGCTTTGAGATAACTACGCAATTAATTGATCCCTTCTTCCCCTTATTCCTTCCTGGTTTGACAGGGCTTAACAACAGTAGACTTCAAGGCGAATTTGATGATAATGCAGCACGATTTAATGCTACAATGAACATCCCCCAGTTTCGTTATCAACAAATGGGAGCCGATAATTTAACCGTAGACATGGGTGGTATCGGCGATTCACTTTACATCCGTACCTATGCGGGTGTCGTGCAGTTAAATGAGACCATACAATTACCCCCGGTAACCTTGCTAATTAATGGCAAAAATGCAGCCACCAATGTATCCATACTTACTGCTGCAGACAAAAGAGGGCAGCGTGTTAATCTTAATAGTATCATCAGAAATTACAACGACGGATTTGAAATTGACTTTACAGCTTCCGATTTCACCATCAATGGAAAATCATGGACACTGGGTGAGGGCGGAACATTAGTACTACGAAAAAATCGTCCGGTGAGCGGATATTTAAAATTGGCGGAGGGTGAACAAGAAATTATCGTTAAAACACTTGATAAAAAACCATCAGGGAAAGACAACCTACTGGTGAGTATTCAAAATGTAAACTTGAACGATTTTTCGGCATTTCTTCTACCCGATAACCGACTGGAAGGATTGCTCAGTGGCGATTTTCTATTCACCGATCCGCTGAATGCGCTAGAGATAAAAGCGGAAAATATCAACACCAAACTTTTAAGACTTGATAATGATTCGATAGGCGAACTCAGTTCTTCGCTCACCTATAATAATCAGCTGAAGGAGCTGAAAGCAACGGGTAAAACCACTAATGAAAAAGAGTTTATCGGTTTTGATCTTTCACTCTATTTTAAAGACTCTCTTCTTGCAAAAAATAAAATTGACCTACAAGCACGCTCCTACCCTATTACCATTCTAGAGAGATTTTTAGGCGATCTGTTTTCCGATATTACCGGCTATTTGACTGGCGATGTTTCCATCCTTGGCGATTTGAATCGCCCTGGTGTTATTGGAAAAGGAAAGTTGACGCAGGCCGGATTGCGTGTCAACTATACACAGTGTTATTACAAGATTGAAGATCGTGATTTGGAGCTTACCACCTCCAGGATCGATCTGGATGGTTTAGTACTTCGCGATACAATCACGGGTAACCCCATCTACCTCACCGGTGGAATCGATCACGAATCTTTCTATAATCTATTTTACGATCTTGATATCTCCACGAGGAAACCCGGCTCAAGAGGTACCAGCGAAAATAAACCGGTACAGCTGTTACGAACTACCGCTGCTGACAATTCGCTTTTCTATGGAGATATAAAAGGAACTGCACTACTTCAATTAAGGGGCCCAGAATCTGATATGGTAATGACCTTAAATGTGACTGCTTCAGATAAGGACAGCAGCCATTTTACATTACCACCCGGAGTTAGTCGCGAAAGTGGTATTGCCGATTTTTTGGTAGAGCGTAAGTATGGAGTAGATATGCAGGGGGAAAAGAAAAAAAACAACGGGGACAACATACTCTATGATGTTGAGCTAACTGCCAACCCCTTAGTAGAAGTGAAAGTAATTCTAGATGAACTAACCGGTGATGAGATAAAAGGAAATGGTGCAGGAACATTTAAAATTCGCTCAGGAACAACTGAGCCGCTCACGCTTCGAGGAAGATTTGATATTGAGGAGGGAGACTACCTTTTTACTTTTCAGTCATTTTTTAAAAAACCATTTGAGATCAGAAAAGGAGGTGACAACTATATTGAATGGACTGGAGATCCCTATGATGCCACCATTCGTTTTGAGGCGATGTACCGTGCTGAGCGTGTTAGCTTTGGACCCTTGGCCAGTGTACTGAATCTTACCTCCGATATTGGTAATGCCAGAAGTGATGTTTATGTGGTGGCCAGATTAAGTGATAAACTTTTTAAACCAACTATTAGTTTTTATCTGGACTTTCCGCCGAATAGTGTGGCCAACACTAGTCCTGAGCTTGGGCTTCTTCTTAAACAGTTGCAACAAAATAGTAACGAGCTCAACAGGCAGGTGACCTACTTGATAGTATTCAACAGTTTTGCGCCAAATGAATTAGGGGGAGCCTTGGCAGGCGCTGGTGTAAATGTGAATACAATCTCTGGCATCCTATTATCAGTAGTCAGCGATCAAATTAATAAGCTTTTTAATAACCTACTGAAAAGTGATAAATACCGGATCAACTTAAATACTTCACTTTATAATCGTAATTTATTAGCTAGCGCAGGAAACACGCTTTCTTTAGGTAGCAATGTAAACTTTTCAATTGGACGTTCATTTTTCAATAACCGTTTTACCATTTCAACAGGTTTAGGCATGGATGCCCCACTTGGACAAGCGCAAACCTCTAACCTTCAACAGAGCATTTTACTGCTTCCAGATGTTACCATGGAGTGGTTAGTGAACCCCAGTGGCACCATCCGAGTATCCTTCTTTTATCGAACCAATGCTGATTTTTTAACGGCAACCACCAATGCGGCAGCTGTCCGATCCAGGAGGGCTGGCGGAAGCCTTTCTTACAAAAAAGATTTTGACCGTTTGGGCGATTTATTTAGAAAGAAGAAAAAGACTCTAAACTAAACGCTGATTACCAGTATTTTATACATTTTTCTTGGCCCTTTTCGCCTGAATTCCAAGAAAAACTTCCTGCAGTTTTTTTAAGCCAAAAAAGCAGATTCCTCAAAAGTTCCCCACCTTATCCTAACACATTACTTTTCAGGGCCTAGTTTCAGGATAAATACCTAAATTTATAAGCGAATATTTCCTTTCTTTGCAAGCGAAAACCAAATTACTATGCTTAAGAGAATC
>BJGL01000012.1 GCA_014190475.1 Bacteroidota bacterium | reverse complement strand
TAGATGATTTTTGACACCTATATTTGCAATCCGCTCTGAAAATGAGACTGGATGGTGCGGTAGCTCAGTCGGTAGAGCAAAGGACTGAAAATCCTTGTGTCGGCGGTTCGATCCCGCCCCACACCACAAACAAAATGAAATAATCCCTTGCAAATCAACAATTTGTGAGGGTTTTTCTTTTCAAATACTATTTGTACTCCAAATCTTATGTTTCAGGATATCATTTTACGTAACATAGTAAGATTAGGAACAGCGTTCTGGTCCCCTTTCACTTCATCGAATAGGAAGATGCCTTATCTTTTCTTTGGAATCAAAGAGGACTTAAAAGAAGATCAGAATTAATTAAACAAATAGAAGAAATAAAATAAATGGAAGTACATCACCACCCACATATTCCAAAACATGCCAAACCATGGAAAGAATACTTATTAGAAGGCTTAATGATATTTGTTGCTGTAACACTTGGATATGGGGCAGAGAATATAAGAGAGCATTATGTAGAAACCAAAAAAGCACTTATCAGTGCCAAAAACCTGTACGTCGATGTTACTTATGACTCAATTGGCTATGCAAACAATATAATTTTTAGAAGCAGACAAGACAGTTGTTTTGAGATTATAAACAACTACTATAACAACAAAACACTTGATAATGAAACACCAGCTATTTATGCTGCACATGGTTATATCTCTTTTAGGCAGTTACATCAAATGAATACGCTTGCATTAGACGAAGTAAAAAATTCAGGAGCATTAAAATTTTTAGAGTCTGACGAATTAAAAGCTGCTATCCAGCGTTATGCTAGCTTGGGTACGGGTCTAAAATTAAGAGAACAGCGAGAATTTGGATATATTGACAGAATGGTCGATCCTATTTCAATTAATAATTTTGAGTTTAATTTTTTTAGAGCTGCCCCCACTAATTTTAAAATTGATAACAATAAAATAGTTATTACAATACCAATTCCTGCCAACCTAAAAATCATGAAAAAAGATCAGTTAGACTGGGATAATTATATAGCTATTTTAGGCATGCTTCAAACAATTAGACAATCTACAGATAAAGAGTATATCGCACCTACCCAAAAGCAGTGTCACGAACTTTTATCCTTATTAAGAAACTATCTTATAGAGCACGGTGCTCTATAATTAATTATTCAAAACATGTGTCAGCTTACCTATTTTTCGTGCCATTTAGAAGTTAGCAGTTTTCGGCTATTGGCGACATTTTAGGGTAGCCATATCCTTACAAGGGTTTTCTTTTTAGGGTGCACAGTTTTTGAGATCTATTACCATTTAATCAACTTAGATTTATCTCAACATGTATGAATATCAACTATTAAGACGGTCTTTATGAAGGATAAAGTAACTACGACCGTACGCCCCACACCACAAACAAAATGAAATAAACGCTTGCAAATCAACAATTTGTGAGGGTTTTTTCTTTTCCAATACCCAGTATACTCCAAATTCTAGCCAAGTTTATCCAGTTCAATTTTTGTAGTTTCAATAAACTCAAAATTTTTAAATGCGACTCCCCTTATTCAACCCCACATCATTCAAAATAGTAGCCAGTTTAATACTAGGCTTCTTCACTCTATTAACAGCTGGGCAAGATCGTGATATTAGCAAACTATCGTCCGGAGGAAAGCTAAATCCTTTACAAGCAAATATGGATATTAGGCATTATACGCTATCGCTTAATATCGATATTTCAAAAGAGTCTATCAAGGGATTTGCAGATGTTGACATAATTCTTGCAAAAACAGCTGATACACTTTTACTAGACCTTATTAATCTCTATGAAGTATCGTCGATTGCTGTAAATAGTAAAGAGCAAAAGTTTAGTCATATTGATAACAAGCTCTATATCTATGGAGACAAACAATACCCACAAGGAAAAGTTACTATTCGTGTGAACTATAGTGGTCAACCACCTGTAGCAGTAAGACCCCCTTGGTCGGGAGGTTTTACCTGGACAAAGGACAGAAGTGGTAATCCTTGGATTGCTATTAATTGTCAAAAAGAAGGAGGACGTGTTTATTTTCCTTGCAAAGATCATCCTAGTGACGAACCCAACGAAGGAGTAGATATGCATATTACAGTTCCCGATACATTAGTAGTATCAGGGCCTGGTTTATTGCAAAAAATAACTAAGCGCAAAGGAAATGCTACCTATCACTGGAAAACCAATTACACAATTAGCAACTATTGCGTTCTTTTCAATATTGGCAAGTTTAAAGTAGTCCAAAAAGACTTTACAACTATCAATAATAACGTTGTACCGATTGTGTTCTATGTTTTAGAAGAAGATGTAAAAGAAGCGGATAAGCTTATAGAGCTAAAAGCACGAGACACGCGAATTCTTGAAAAGTACTTTGGGGAATACCCTTGGGTAAAAGAAAAGATTGGTATTTGCGAAGTACCTAATTCAGGAATGGAACACCAGACAAATATTACATTTCAAAACAAGTTCGTATACACTCGTATTGGCAATAACGACTATTCTGACAATCTCTTCCATGAATATGCGCATGAATGGTGGGCGAACAAGGTAACCAACAAAGATTGGGCGCATATGTGGATTCAAGAAGGTATTGGAACATACGCTGAAGCGCTTGCACACTTTGAATTAGGAGGGCAAGCGGCATATGATAAAATAATTAGCGCCCACAGAAGATCTATCAAATATAAAAAGCCAATGGTAGGTGGAGAGGAGCTTTCGGAAGATGAGACCTATGCATTCACCGATATCTACACAAAAGGTTCGTTCTTTATGCATAGTCTACGATTTGTAATTGGCGATGATATTTTCTTGCCTACGCTCAAAAAACTTGCAACAGATCCAGCCTATACGTACGATAGTTTCGTTACCACTAGTGATGTTGAAAAGCTTTTCAGCAACGCCGCTAGTAAAGACCTAAAGCCGTTTTTTGATTTTTATATGCGAACCACTGATGTGCTGGATTTTAGCGTCAAAGAAACTGGCTATCAGCAATACACGATAAAACTCAATAATTTCTTTATGCCGCTGCCATTAGAAATAACTACATCTAATGGTAAAGACAAGCATATCATTGGCAAAGAAGGCCTCAAGATACAAAGCGCTACTCCCCCACTTGTAGACGCTAATGGCTATTACTTGAAAAAGATTACAATGTTACCATGAGATATCTACAATACTTCTTACTTATTATAGTATTAGGCACCTCATCTATTTGTCATGCCGATAACTATCCAAGAAACTATTCGCTCGATATTTTACACTATAAGTTTGAACTAACACTATCAGATGCTACGGACGAAATAATTGGAAAAACATCGATAGTTGTTCTTTTTAATACCGATAACAGCAAGCAATTACGATTCGACTTAATTAACCGCTCTTCGGAATTAAAAGACAAAGGCATGGGGGTAGAAAGCGTGTTTTTTGAAAACAGCCCCGTTTCTTATAAACATGAAAGAAATGCACTTTATATCAATCTACCTCGATCTTTTGCAAAAAATACAACTGCAACTTTTGTTATCAACTACCGCGGTATACCTGCCGATGGACTTCGGATCGGCAATACCAAACATGGAGAAAGAAGCTTTTTTAACGAAAACTGGCCTAATCGAACAAGACATTGGCTACCTACGGTAGATCACCCTTATGATAAAGCCACTAACGAGTTCGTCATTATAGCTCCCTCCCACTATCAAGTAATATCGAATGGGCTACTTGTAGAAGAATCGATACTTAACGCAAATCAAAAGCTCACGCACTGGAAACAGTCTGTACCGATATCCTCGTGGCTATATGTGCTGGGGGTGGCAAGATTTGCTGTGCAGTATGTAGATGAGTTTATGGGAAAGCAAATCCAAACTTGGGTATACCCACAAGATCGAGAGAAAGGATTTTTTGATTTTGCAAGCCCCACTAAAGAAGTACTTGGATTTTACTCAAACTATGTTGGACCGTTTGCTTACGAAAAACTAGCAAATATCCAGTCACCGAGTGTAGGTGGTGGAATGGAAACTGCCTCTGCTATATTTTATGGCGAAAATCTTGTTAACGGTAAACGAGATGTGCGTCTGCGCAATGTTGTTATTCATGAAATCGCTCACCAGTGGTTTGGAAATGCGGTAACAGAGTCCACCTGGGACGACGCTTGGCTAAGTGAAGGATTTGCCACGTATTTCACGATGCTGTTCCAAGAGTATGCTTACGGGACAAATGTATATGTTGATGAATTAAAAAAGGCCCGTGGCCGCATCTTCAATTTCTATAGCAAGGATTCAACATATAAGATTATCGATAACCGTACAGCAGAGGAAGGGCCCGTAACCAATGACATGACCTATCAGAAGGGTGCTTGGGTTTTACATATGCTGCGCGAAAAAATGGGACACGAAGCATTTAGGGAAGGGATACGATCTTACTACCAGGCGTTTTACAATAAAAATGCAACTACGGATGACTTTTTTGAGCACATGCAGAAATTTACAAAAGCATCGCTACAGGTATTTCGCAATCAGTGGTTACACCGGCCTGAGGTATTGAACTTGCAGGTGTCGTGGCGGTATGATAGTGCAACTTCACAATTAGAGATTACCATTGATCAAAAGCAGTCCACTAAATTTTATTTTGAAGCGCCTGTTGAAATCGAGATAATTGAAACAACGGGTAAGAGAATCGTAAGCTTAGAAATCAGCGGTAAAACCTCCACCTTCAAGATCAAAGCAGATAAAAAACCAGTTGCCTTACTTGCAGATCCTAGAACTACGTTACTAGCGAAGGCTGATGTTAGGGAGCTATAGAAGCGAGTGACAATTTGGTGACATTTTTAATATAGCCAAGTTGTAGGTGCTAATAATCAGCGTTAATACAGAGGGTTCGATTCTGAGAATTAACCAGAAATAGTTATTGATAATTTATTTCCCTTCCAATTTATTTACATATTCAAGTGAGCCTATTCTGAGCCTAAGTGGTACTCTAGTTTTCTTTTCAAACTTCCACTCTTGCTTACAGATGTACCCTTGCTTTAAACTAATGAAATCAGGCCTAATAACTGGAATTGGCTTTTTTGGTTGCGAAGAGATAACAAATGATTTAAAAACATATTTGTGAGGTAATGAACTTTTTTGCTGCCCAAAACAGTAATTAAAAAAGAAAAACAATATGATAATCAACAGTCGCATTTTCTAATTAATGAGAACAAATTAATTTAATTTATTTCCAAGATTATACTTTATTGCTATTTCAGTCTGTAATTCATTGATTTTTTTATCAAGGCGCGTATATGCAAATTCAATTAAAAATTTATTAAGATCAAATCTCAAATTTATTAATCGATTATTGTATTCGGCTAGAAAAGTTCGGTCACTCGTGATTAGTTGAGCATCATCACCAATAATCTTATTTTTTACATCGATGTACTTTGTGCCATCAATAATTTTATAAGCCATATTCTTAATATTAGCCTTATACATGAATATTGTTTGGCTTTCAAACTCATTTAACTGTGCAATCAATTGCCAATATTCAGTAATGAGTCTACTCACCTCTTTATCTCTAATTAAACGCATTCCACCCGATTTTAACTGGGAAGAAGTTTTATCGATAAATGTCATGGGTCTGTTACCTCCAGTTTTTAAACTTACTCGATAAAATATTTTAATATTCTCTGATGTCCAGTTATTTTTTGATAATAAACTAATAGCCGTATCGAGATTACTAATCTGAGTGGTGGTATATTCTCTTGCAGAATTTACTTCAATTTTATCCTTTGCCAGGTCGTCCATAAGACTTTCCATAAACTGAATTTCGCGATGCCCCTCTACATAGTGTTCGCGCTGATTTTCAGCAAAAAAGCCAAGTGTAACCGCGGCAAACAACATCAAAAACTCAATGATATATTCAGACCACTTTTTTTTATGAGTGGGATGATGCGGATGATGGACTTCCATTATTTACTCGTTATTTATGGGGTTACCACAGGAAGATCGGAATTAGATATATCCCTATGAAGCTTCCATTTGCCATTTTCCTTTTTCCATAACACTAAATATTTCCCCCTGTCTAATTGGGTACCGTCTTTTGCTTTAATTACAATAAGTCCTTCTTCAGTGATATAATTTTCGTCGCCCCAAACTTCAATTGTAGTGAGTTCTAGGCCACCCATACCGGCATTTATAAAACTACCCCATAACGTAATTAAGTTTTCTTTCCCTTTAACTGCGGGCATATTATTTAACATCAAAGCGCCGTCCTTACTATAAGCTGAGGCAAGTGCTACAGAATCCCCTTTAGCCATATAATCCGAAAGAGCACGGTTAGCCGTTTCAATTTCTTTTTTGGCAGCTGCTAAGTCAAATTGAGGAGCTGGAGAAGTACATGCAATTAATGTAGCGGCTATCATAAAATTTAAGAAGAGTGTTTTCATTTTATAGATTTTTTCATTTAATATATAACCCTATAAAGGTTAATAAATTTCAGTAAATAAAAGAAAAAATAAGTTTACATTCAATCAAATTTTTTAAGATGAAAAAAGCCATTTTTTCACTCATTTTTTTGAGTGTTTTTTCGTTGGCAATGGCACAAAGTGCCAAAGTTGATTTTTCACAAAAGCCCCCAAATATTGATTCACTTTTACCCAAGATAACAGCCGAGAAAAACGATAGTGCTCGGTATTACTTGGCAATGAGTGCATTAACGATTTCTGAAACTAATCCGGTAGAGGATATGCACAATTCAGAAATTATACTCCGACTAGGTCAAAAAAATAACGACTTAGTATGTCAAGTATTAGGCTATTGTTGTCTTTGCTACGACTATATCGCCTTTGGAAATAAAATAAAGAGCCTAGAGTTTGGTATTAAAGCTAATCAAGCGGCTGAAGAATCAAAAAATGATCGCCTAAAAACCTTTGCTAAGGCAATGCTTGCACTAACCTATTTAACGATGGGTGATTTTGAAAAAGCTGTTGCTTACAATAAAGATGCAATTGAAGCGGGAACAAAATATGATACTGATATTATTTACGTATGTGCTGTGAATGATATGGGTACTATCTATTTAGCCATGGGCAAAATAGATTCGGCTCTCATTTATACCCAAAAGGCGTATGAACTAGCTGTTAAATCGGGTATTACTTACTGGCTTACTTCAACCTATTTACAATTTGGTAGTATTCATGCCGCGATGAAAAATACCAGTCTTGCATTAAACTATTGGAACTTAGCACTAGAAGAAGCCAAAAGAATTGGCTCACCAAAATTTGCCAGCACTGCCTATAATGCTATAGCACAGTTCTATTATAACGCCAACCAAAAAGACTCTGCTAAACTCTATGCAACAAAAGCAATCACCAGTGTTACGAATACTGCTTTTTATACCTTGAATGTAGATCCTGCTAAATTGCTTTTGAACATTTATCGAGATACCAATATTGATAGCGCCTTTAAATATTCAGAAATTTACAGAGCAGCCACTGATAGTCTGTTTAATGTTAGAACGCTTCAGCAAGCGCAATTAATGGCTGTAGAGGAAGAAGCAAGAATTGCTGAATTAAAAATGGAGGAAGAAAAAGAAGAGGACGAACGCAAACAAAATTTAGAATACACATTCATTGCGCTGGGCATCATCTCCTTTTTTATGATATTCATTTTATTTAGCAGAAGACACATCACAAATACCAACGTCATAAAGTTTTTAAGTGTAGTGTCTTTATTAATTGTATTTGAATTTATTAATTTATTAATTCACCCCTTTTTAGAAAAAATTACTCATCATTCGCCACTATTGATGTTGATTAGTCTGGTAGGTATTGCCGCAATAATTATTCCATTCCATCACAAGCTTGAACATTGGGCTGTTAATAAGCTCATTGAAAATAATAAACGAGCCAGACTAGAAGCTGCAAAAAGAACGATTGAACAATTAGAGGCATAAAATTATTGATGAGTTAGCAAAAGAGAAGTCGATTGAAAAAGTAACTAAGAATACGTTTCCTTTGATTTAGTTCATTAACTTAATAATCTTAAATAGAATAAATGAAACGTCGCATCCTCCTGCCCTTGCTATTATTGCTTGGCCTTATTTCTCAAGCCCAAGACACACTCCCTATTTATTATAAGCTAGCCGAAATAGCTGTGATAGAACAGAAAGTGATGATCCCCATGCGTGATGGGGTAAGGCTTGCTACTGACATTTACAGACCTAAGGGTGGTGGCAAACATCCACTGATACTTTCAAAAACCCCTTATAATTTCAATAGTTGGGTAGATGGTAAAATGACTGCTCGCAGTTTTGAGGAAGCCTACGAAGCCGTAAGCCGTGGTTATGCCTTTGCGGTACAAAACGAACGAGGTCGATTTTTTTCAGAAGGTGAATGGGATATATTAGGTACGCCGGTAACAGATGGAGATGATGCCTTTACTTGGTTTGCAGCGCAATCCTGGTCAAATGGGAAAATTGGATTGATTGGTTGTTCATCCACAGCAGAGTGGCAAATGGCGGTAGCTGCACGTAAGCATCCAGCACTCGGTGCTATTGTAGCACAAGGATATGGTGCAGGAGTTGGTAAAGTGGGTCGTTTTCAAGAGCAAGGCAACTGGTACCGGGGCGGTGCGCAACAAATGTTGTTCACCTCTTGGCTATATGGCACACAGAATGACAAGTTCAGACCTACATTTTCGAAGGATATCACACAACAAGACCTGGTTCGCATTTCTCGTTTTTATGATATGGCTACAGAAATGCCTCGTGTTGATTGGGCAAAAGCATTTAATCACTTACCGGTTAGCGATATCATAAAGAATGTAGACGGCCAAGTAGGTGTATATGATAAAATGATCACGCGCAAACCCAATGACCCCGCTTGGTACACTGGAGGACTATGGCATGAAACGATGCCGATTGAAGTTCCGGGCTACTGGTTCGTGTCTTGGTTTGATGTTTCGTCAGGTCCTAATATTGAATTGTTTAATCATGTTCGCAATACAGCCAAAGACAGAAAGATTGCAGATAATCAATACTTGGTTATCGCACCTGTTTTACACTGTTCCTTTAAGCGTGCCACTGAGGACACGAAGGTTGGAGACTTGAGTGTGGGGGATGCGCGATTAAATTATAATGATCTTACTTGGTCTTGGTTCGATCTACATTTAAAAGGTGAGACGAACAATTTCAAGCAACAAAACCCACGCGTTCGTTATTATACCATGGGGGCGAACAAATGGCAAACTGCTGATAGCTTTCCTGTTCCTGGAACACGCATACAAAATATGTGGCTAGTGAGTGGCGGACATGCGAATACAAGAAATGGCGACGGTGCGCTTACAACTACCGCACCAACTAAATCACCCATGAAAGAAGCCCCCGATACATTCACTTATGACCCTATGAATCCAGTTCCCTCGGTTGGAGGAAATGTTTGCTGCACAGGTAACGCTATACAAGGGGGATCTTATGATCAGTCGCAAGTAGAATTACGTGAAGACGTATTGGTCTACACGTCTGAACCATTAACTGAAGGAATTGAAGTCACGGGATTTATTGAATCAACCCTTTATGTTTCATCTACTGGTGCAGATACTGATATTACATTAAAGCTAATTGATGTTCATCCAGATGGCAAAGCCTATAACCTTGATGAGACTATTCAACGTCTGCGTTACCGGGAAGGATATGATAAAGAAGTATGGCTAGAAAAAGGAAAGGTGTACAAAGTGAATATGAGCCCAATGGTAACCAGTAACTATTTTGCACCCGGACACCGGATTCGTATTGAGATCTCGAGTAGCAATTTCCCACGCTTTGAGCGCAACTTAAACACTGGAGGACCTAACTATAATGAATCAAAAGCAGTAACTGTACAAAACACCATTCATCACTCAAAATTGTATCCTTCGGTGATAAAAATTCCAATAGCTCCAAAAAGATTCTGAAATCTCTCTATTAATTTCAAAAAGCAATGAAAATTTTTCTACTACTATCGTTTCTGTTCTATAGTGCAACTACTTTTTCTCAAAAAGGACTAAAAGCAATCAGCTTAAAAGAAACAACCCGAATAGAAACTGCTTTGGCTGCTGATAATATGGAAGGCCGGAGAGCTTTTACCACTGGCAATGAAAAAGCAGCTGCCTTTATTGCTGATGAGTTTCAAAGAATTGGTTTGAAAAAATGGAATAACCAGGACAGTTATTTACAAACATTCCAGATGGTGAAAAAAATCAATGCGAACAAGCGCGCCAGCTATAGTTTTGATCTTTCACAAGAGGGTGAAAAAGTACTCCTTTCTAATGTAGTGGGCATACTCCCTGGAAAATCAAAACCAAACGAATATGTAATTTTCTCAGGACACTTTGATCATCTAGGTATAAGCAGCCGTAATCTAAAAGACAACGATAGCATCTACAATGGAGCCAATGACGATGCTGCTGGGGTAACTGCTATGATCATGCTAGCAAAATACTTTAAGAAACTAAACAACAATGAAAGAACAATAATTTTTGCAGCCTTCAATGCAGAAGAAATGGGTGGGTTTGGAGCTACCTACTTTTCAAAACAATTTGATCCAGTACAGGTGATAGCTATGTTTAATATTGAAATGATAGGTACCGAAAGTAAGTGGGGCAAGAATTCAGCATTTATTACGGGTTTTGAAAAAACCAATATGGGAGAACTTTTACAAAAGAACTTAACCGGAACAAACTTTACTTTTTATCCGGATCCCTACCCCACCCAACAACTATTTTATCGTTCTGATAATGCTACTTTAGCTAGATTAGGTGTGCCTGCACACACAATCTCCACTTCAAAAATGGATAATGAGCCTAACTATCATAAAGCCAGTGATGAAGTATCTACACTTGACCTTAAAAACATGAATCAGATTATTAAAGCAATTGCCCTGAGTTCTAAAGGCATTGTGGCGGGACTAGAAACACCAACACGTGTGGAAGTATCAGCGTTGCGCAACAGATAAATCCGAAAGTGACTTTATAAACTCTATTAAAGCTAGCTTGTCATCTTTGGATAGCTGAAGTTTATCAAAAGGTAATGTTTGATATGATAAATTGATCCCAATCCCTACGCCCCCACCGACTTCATAAAAGCGAATTACTTCTTCCAAGGTTTTGTAAACTCCGTTATGCATATAAGGTGCAGTATAGGCTGCATTACGAACAGTAGGCGTCTTGAAGGAATAGCGTAATTCTTCCATTTGATTTATTTCATAGCGACCTTGGTCATCGTCTACAGATGCATTTTTCCAGATAGGCGTTTTGGGTACCCCAATAATTTCTGATTCTGCTTTTGTATACCAAGGAGGTACGGTGCCGTTAAATACTGGGAAAAAATGACAAGTTCCACATTTTGCCTTACCCATAAATAAGTTAAAGCCTCTCTTGGCGTGTGAAGAAAGCGCCTCGCTTCTTCCTTGTAAATAATTATCAAAAGAAGAGGAAAAAGGGATCAACGTACGAACATAACTGGCAATGGCATTTCTGATTTCATAGGAACCAAAAGAAGTTGACCCCGGAAATGCCTTTTCAAACTCAAGACGGTAAGAAGAATCTTCATTTAACATTTTGGCAACAGAAATGGGCGATAAATCAAATTCCTTTTTATTTTTCATTACCTCATTAATCTGATCTTCAAGCGTAATTGAACGCATGTCATAAAATTGAGCAGCTTGTAACCCAGCATACAAAAGGGTGGGAGAGTTTCGTTCCAGTAAGCCACCATGTATAAAATTAGCGGCCTTATTCTTTCCATCAGTAAAATAAAGTGTAGGGTTATGACAATTACTACAACTTATTTTCTTTGAACTAGATAAACGTGTTTCATAAAATAGACGCTTGCCTAGTTTATTTTTTGCGGGAGTAGAAACACCGCTTGCATAGTTTACAAAAAAATCTGGATTGAATTCACCTTTTGCCACCTGTACTAATCCTCCAAAAAATGGTTTTGTTAATACTGTATCGCTATGATCAATTTTATAATTGGATAACAAGGTTGAACTCAAAGGGAATAAATAAGTGCGCAAAAAATATAGCCGATCAAATTCATCAAAATTGGAATGTTCACGTATATATTTTGAAGAAATTGTAATTAACTGTTCCACTGAATCAACAAAGGACTTTTTAGAAAAATATTTTTCACAAAAAATAGAGAGACCTTCTAATGAACTTATCGACTCTGGAATTGACTGAAGTGCCAGTGGGGAATCAAATCCAGTTTGCCCTTGTGTAACAATTCGTATCAATTGATGCTGCATGAGCTCGTGCGCATGCCTTTCCAAAAGTGGTTGAGTTGAAAGTGTAGAACGAATAAAACGTAAATCTGTTAATAATAGCTGTATCTCATTATGAATAAATTTATTTCGTTCTAGTGTATAATTATCATACAATGCTTGTTCAATAACCTGAAAACCATGAGGCGGCCAAACTTGTCCATCCTCTACCTTTATATCTGGTAGCGCTGGACCATTGATTCGTTTGGTCAACCCCTGAAAATAATATTCAACTAATAATTCAACCCGCTTATATTGTAACCGTGACTTAAAAAATTTTTGCTGCAGCGTAGTTAACTTTTTTCTATTAAGTACACTTGAATCTAGCGCCAGTAAATCAGTTTCAAGTGTCTCTAGTTCATTATCAGCCCATTTAAAAACGGCATTAGCACCAGTCTTTCTATACTCAGTGCAGTTAACTAGTATAATTCCTGCCGCCAGTAAAAAAACAATAAGTTGCTTCATAAAAAGTTATGTAAATAAAAATCCCTCTTTCAATAGTGAAAGAGGGATTCTATAGTAAATAAATTTTTAGCGAGGTACGCCCTTCAGTATGAGCGTCTGACCACCAGCTTTGTAAGCTTGAACAGCTGTAGCCTTACTGGGGTTTAGGAAACGATCGTTCTCTACCCAGCTATGCGCGTGAATATTAATTAAAAACACATCTGACTCACCAATTGTTTCAGATATATCAATCATTGCGCCATGTTCCCAAAGTCCAAAGCGTTGATCGTTGGTTGGATTAAATTTTGTTCCACCGGCAGTCTTATTTTTCATATCTAGCATTCTCTTCTTTACGCCTGTAGCAATATTCCACTGCCAAATCAGTGAGTTATGTGTTGCGCCAGGGAAGAATGAATCACCATCTTCTTGGATATATACAAAATTTTTTGTTACACACAGATTATCTGGATTAATGATCCCAGTACCAGGTTCTAAGTCACCATCTTCTACCACTTCCAAAGTACCGTTGAGTGGAGAAGACTCTGTAAGTTTCAAACGATACATACGCCCCCAATATGTTTTATCAGGAGCACCTGACATTCCGGTTGCTACAAAGTAAATCTCACGATTATTTACTGCACTTCCCTTTCTATAATCTAAATCTTCAACACGAGCAAATTGAATAGATTTGAGTGAAGTATTTAGATTTTCAATTTCGGCTCCGGTCAAATTTTTTGCATTAGGAACTTCTACAAATTCTACAGGATACGTATTACCCTTGGTCATATTTTTTTCTATCTGATCCAAGTTTGTTCTACGTAGAGCATAAAACTTACCATTTTCTAAATCCCCCGGAGTATTGGAGACATAAAGATAAACCTGTCCGTTACCAGCGTCTTCACCAAGAATGATAACTGTTTTGCCTGGATAAGCCAACTTAGTTAATGGCACAGAATTCTCTCCGCTGAACTTGCCAAGTGCAGGTTTAACACGACTTTGATTAGATGGATTTGCAGGAGCAATAGGATCAATGGCATGTGTCATTGCGTTGACATTGCTTTCACCAGTACTTAAGAATAATGCTTGCGGAAATCCATGTTCCTCAGGAGTTGCCAAAGATCCAGAGCATAATCTGAACATACCACCATCTGTATTAACAATGTATTCACCCTTAACTGGGTTCAGTTTTTTATCAAGATAAACGCGAGAAATTGCCCACGTGTTTTCATGATTAGTTACCATAATATAGCCAGTACCATCAGGGTTTTTTAAAAAACCTTGACCGTCGGGGGCACCTCCGTAGATAAAACTTGGAGTGCTTTTGATTGTATCGCTGCTGCTGATTAAGGTATAAGCTTTTACAGTAGAAGCAAATTCGGGCTCAATAGTAACAAAGGCTTCCGCATTTGAACGATCTCTAAACTCAGCTTTGTCTATAGGAGTTACTTTTTCACGTTTGCAACTCACCAACACTACTAATAGTGATAGTACTAAACTTGAATAAAATCTCATGACAGTTTTGATTTGTTTGAGTGCAAAACTCCATGACACAGATTACCAAATTGTTAGAATAGAGTAAACTAATATTTACCAAATTGTTAAGAGTGTCTGCTGATGAATTAATAAAACTATTTTCTTGAAAAAACATATACATAATTCAATCGCGTAGCTTCTCCATAATAAGCAACTTCCTCTTCACCCACCTTTGTGGCGCCAAGTTTTTCCATTGCTTTTTGTGATCGGATATTATTTGCTCCCACATGAAATATTACGCGATTGACAAAATCAAACGCATAAGAAAGCATTAACAATTTGGTGGTACGATTATATAACCCTCCCCAACAGGCACGTGCAAAAAAGGTATAGCCAATTTTTACTTCACTATCGGCGGGCTTATAATCATAAAATCGGGTGGAACCAATTACTTGATGGTGTTCGTCTAATACAATAAAAGCCCCACCCGACTCCAATGCACCTTTAAAATAATTTTGAAACACCTCGTGTTTATAGCGATCTGGATTAGGATGCTGTTCCCAGATCAATGGATCACTAGCTACCTGATAAAGAGATTCAAAATCAGTAAAGGCTAGTGGTCGTAAAGAAACTAACTCACTGTGAAGGTGTGTAGGCTGAAGATTCATATTACAAATGTACTCACCTAAGATACGTTAGCTGCAAACTGTGGTTCTCTTCGGTGTTTGGTGGCCTGCTCATAAGCATAGGCTATGCCAATAAGTGGCCCTTCTTGAAAAGCAGTTCCCAAAAATGCAATTCCAATCGGCATTCCATGTACAAATCCCATGGGAACATTTACAGAAGGATTACCACAAACCGCAGCAGGACCGTACATTCCATATCCGGAAAACCGATCTCCATTGATAAGGTCGGTACACCAGGCTGCACCATTGGAAGGACCGCAAACTGCATCTAATTGCTGTGAAGAAAAAAATTCAGTATAAAATTTTCTTGCATCTGCATACCGAGCCAAAGCATCCAAATAATCTTTTTCAGTCAAAGCCCCTTTTGCTTCAGATGCTTCTAAAATCTCTTGTTGAAAGTATGGCATCGCTTTTTCTGCATGGTCTTTGTTATATTGAATCACTTCGCTAAGCTTTTTTATAGCACTATTGGCTTTTGATAAATAAGCGTTCACCCCATCCTTAAACTCATACTGTAGCACTTTAGTAGCTTGAATACCCAGCCGATTAAACGCAGATAAAAATTCTACTTCTACAACGGTTGCTCCTTTTTGCTTTAATACGGAAATCGCTTGTTTATATAAGGCAAGGACAGACTCATGACCACCTGTTAAAAAACTTTTTTCAATACCAATTCTTTTACCAGCGAGTGAATCTGCACTTAAATAGGTAGTATAATCAATTGATGCACCAGGAGAAGCAGCTGAAGCAGGATCAGTAGGATCAATACCAGCAATAGTGGTTAAAACAATAGCTGCATCGCGAACAGTTCTTGTCATAGGACCTGCAGTATCCTGTGTTTTAGAAATGGGAATAATGCCTGACCTGCTTACTAATCCCACAGTAGGTTTAATACCCACAACGCCATTAACTGAAGAAGGGCAGTGAATCGAACCATTGGTTTCCGTACCAATGGCTACAGCACAAAAATTAGCAGACACGGCAGCTCCTGAACCTGAGCTGGAGCCACAAGGATTACGATCTAGAGAATATGGATTTTTAGTTTGTCCGCCCCGACTACTCCAACCACTCACTGAACGTGTAGAACGAAAGTTAGCCCACTCACTTAGATTAGTCTTCCCTAAGAGCACAGCACCCGCTGCACGAAGTTTAGCAACCAAAAAGGCATCTTTTGTAGCAATATTGTCTTGTAAAGCAAGCGCACCTGCCGTTGTATGCATTTTGTCGCCTGTATCAATATTGTCTTTGAGAAGAACAGGAATTCCATGTAAAAGTCCAACCGTTTTCTTTTGCTTTCTTTCTGCGTCACATTGTTTGGCAATAGCCAAAGCATCGGGATTAAGTTCAATGACGGCATTCAAAGCAGGTCCTTTTTTATTATAGGCTGCAATTCTATCTAAATACAGCTTCGTTAATTGAATGGAACTGATTTTTCCAGTGGTAAGCAGTTTTTGTAATTGATTAATAGTGGCTTCGCGAATGAAGTCAGATGAAATAGTAGGTGTAAAAACAGTTTCATTTGCAAAAACTACGGAAGGCAATAGTGTATATCCAGACACCACTAGCCCAATATCAGTTAAAAAAGATTTTCGGTTCATGGGTAAATAATTTTAATTAATCAGTAAATCAAGATACATACAATTATACTTAGTTTTACAACCATGCTTAAAATCTACCTCATCGGCATTATAATCTTAATTACTGCCATTATGTTAAATGGGGTGATCAATAAATTAGGCGTACTGGGCTGGTACGATTTTATTAATCTACTGGTTGATAAAGAAACAGCCCCTGCACGGAAAGTACGTATCATAGATATGCTCTGGCTATTTATCGCATATCCGTTTTTATTAGGGTTAGCAGGGTTGAGCGGAAACTACCTGTATATCTGGTTATGCTCCAATCGATGATTGTTTAACAAATTAGTCAAGATTTCGTAACTATTTAGTTACTGAAACAAGTGAGTTTTACTGAAAATTCATAGTTTGAGATTGCAGTTACTTAGCATATTATCGTTGCTATTTCTTGTAATTCTCACCGTTAATTTTACTTTACGCTTAAGTTATCCAACCTTTCAATTTTTTAGTCCTCCCCCTTTTATGGGCACCATTTTAAATAACCCTTATCAAAATGTGGATTTCAGTAAAACGGAAATAGTCAATTTTCATGGTCATACCAAGACATGGGGCGGGCTTACAAATGGAAAACATACGCAAGCCTTGGCAAGTAAACGGTATGATAGTTTAGGTTACACCCAAACTTATTTATCGCAATATCATAAAATAGAAAAACCAGTAAGAGCTGAAAATGAATTTTCAGTTTATGAACATGGAATTAATGTTAAAAAAACACATCAGCTTATTCTTGGAAATAAAGATGTTGTATGGAAGGATTATCTACTCCCCCAAAACAGACATCAAAAACAGCATATTTTAAACCTTTTGGCATCGGATACAAATAACATCGTAGTGCTAAATCATCCTGGTATACGAGGCGGGTACACGCTGGACGACATGAAATATTTACAAAACTATGATATGATTGAGGTCTTACGCCCCAATGGGAACTTCATGGCTTATTTGGATACGGCTTTATCATATGGACACCCGGTAAGTATCATGGCAAATGATGATTTTCATAATGTGGCCAACAATAAAGAGATTGGTAACTGCCTTACGATAGTATATACCGCAAATGAAAAGAAGCGATATAGTGTTTTGCTTAGTTTGAAAAAAAGGAGGACGGCTGCCGTTCAGCTTAACCAGAATCCTAATTCAAATTTATCGGAAAGAGCGGCAAAAATCAGTAGGCTGCATAAATTGATTCAACGCATTAGTTTGGCTAAAGACACGATAACAATTGCCGTGAATGAACCCATGCAAATGACTTGGAAAGGACATATTGGTTGCATAAAGACAGTGAAAGAAAAAACAATAGATACACTAATTTTTCCAGATACAGAATCTTATGTAAGACTAGAGTTGACAACACACGATAGCATTGTTATTTTTTTTAACCCAATAATTCGTACAAGAGATGATAAAATTCCCAGCCGAGCAAGCCTAGCCTCAATATACACAAAAAAAGATAATACCTCTCTAGCCATTTTAATTAGCAGTCCATTTATGTTGCTAACCACACTCTTATTGTTTTTAGTGAAATCCTTATTCAAAAAAAAGGAAAGGTAATGTAATATGGATAAAATATTACCACCAATTATAATTGGTACACTTGGTACTATATTGTTCATCCATTCATTAGGAGCTATCTCCTTGTTTGATTGGGATGAGATTAATTTTGCAGAAAGTGCCCGTGAAATGCTGATCACTGGCGATTTTACACAAGTACAAATTAACTTTTTACCCTTTTGGGAAAAGCCGCCTTTATTTATTTGGATGCAGGCATTATCCATGTATATTTTCGGTATCAATGAATGGGCCGCTCGCTTTCCTAATGCTGTGTGTGGAGTAATTACTTTATTAATAATTTGGGATATTGGGAATCAATGGCATACTAAAAAAATGGCTACTTGGTGGTGTTTTTTATATGCAGCTTCATTTCTTCCTCATTTATATTTTAAAAGTGGAATTATAGACCCCTGGTTTAATTTATTCATATTCTGTGCAATTCATTCGTTTTTTAAACAAGGTGCAAATCCTAAACCACTGGCAGACCACATTGGATGGGGTGGTCTTCTTCTTGGTCTGGCTGCTTTGACTAAAGGACCGGTAGCATTTTTAATAGCGGGATTAACGATTTTGGTTTTTTTGCTATTGCAGAAAAAGACGTACACTTATAAATTACAGGAAGTTATAATTGCAGGGGTCGTGGCCTTGCTAATCCCAATTGCTTGGCTAGGATTTGGAGTTACCAAAAACGGCATGTGGTGGATTAACGAGTTCCTAAGTTATCAATGGAGATTGGCCACCACCGAGGATGCGGGACACGGCGGATTTCCTTTCTACCACTTTATAGTTTTACTTTTTGGTTGTTTTCCAGCTTCCGCCTTAGCGTTGAATTTTAAATATATAAGGCAGGAAGATAAAGACATGAAACAGCTACGGTTACTCATGATTTGCTTATTAGTTGTAGTATTGGTAGTATTTTCAATTGTGAAAACTAAAATTCTACATTATTCATCGTTAGCTTATTTTCCGATTACGTATTTGGCAGCCATAGCCATAACTAGCTGGAAAAAAGAAAATGAAATGCCAAAATGGAATAGAGGACTATTGGTGGCCTTGGGTATATGCTGGTCATTTATACTGATATTGTTTCCGTTTCTAGGAAAGAACAGTGGCCTATTAAAATATGTTGCAAAAAATGACCTAAATTTTATGGCAAGCCTGGAGGCTAATGTGAATTGGCCGGAATACTTATATATACCTGGAATAGCGCTTCTGACTGTAAGTATTTACTTTTTTCACCAGACTCGAAGCAACAAACGGTTTATGGTACCCTTGATAACTTTTATAAGTACTTGTTTGCTGAGTATTCAATTTGTAATAACTTTTTTTATTCCTCGTATTGAGCAGTATACTCAACAAGCAGCCATTAACTATTTCACCTACTATGCGAATAAGGATATTTATATTGGCACGCTTGATTACAAAAGCTATGCCCCCTACTTTTATGCACAACGTACCCCCGAGAATAGTATTCGCGACCCATACAAGTTAATAATAAATGGAAGTGATAAACCCTGTTACTTTGTTAGTAAAATAAATAGCAAGAAGACAATTTTGAAGAAGTTCGGACATAAACTTTTGGTAATAGATCAGAAAAATGGATTTGTACTTTATCAGGCCCTCTCATCCAATATAGAGTATTGAATTAATTTCCACTGATGTAGACGATACAAAATGGCTACTTTTATACAACCCCAGCCATACGTACAGCTACGCCAGAAGTTGATACTACTTGCAGTTGAAAAATAGCGGGTCGGACAAGTTATTTCGCCTATCAGATACTTACGCTGTAACAATTGCGCAATTATTTGATTATCAAAAATAAAATCATCACTGCACTTCGTAAAAGGTACTCTTCTTAAAACATCAGCACTATAGGCCCGGTATCCCGTATGATACTCAGATAATTTTTCATTGAAAAAAATATTTTGAAATAGCGTTAAAAATCGATTAGCCAAGTATTTATAGAGTGGCATACCTCCGCGCAAGGCGCCCTTCCCTAAAATTCTACTTCCAAATATAACAGGATAAACATCACTAGCAATTACTGCCGCCATAGCGGTGATTAATCGAGGTGTATATTGATAATCGGGATGGACCATAATAATGATGTCTGCACCCAGTTCAATAGCTTTTTTATAGCATGTTTTTTGATTACCTCCATAGCCCATATTTTTATTATGCTGCAACACATGCTGTATACCCAAATTTTGAGCTTTTAATATTGTATCGTCATTACTACAATCATCAACCAATATAACTTCATCTACAATATCAAACGGAATCTCAATATAAGTTGAACGGAGTGTTTTTGAAGCATTATAAGCGGGCATCACCACAACTACTTTCTTACCCTGAATCATTATAAAAATTTGTTAACTCGAGAGGGTAAATTGAGTAATGTAGGAAGTTCCCGCAATGAGTCAATAATAAAATGAGGTTTCACTTTTTGAAGATCTTCACGCTGCTGGGCACCTGTTGTTATACCAATTACCATTCCACATTGTGCGGCATGACCCTCTAATATATCTGCACAAGAGTCTCCAATCTTTACAATTTTATCAGGCTTTTTAAGCCCCAGCATAGCCATGGCTCTTATAATCATATCTGGGGACGGTCTACCATTATTAACCTCTGAGGATGTTACAAGTAAATCATAATTTACCCGGGGCTTCCATTTTACTTTTTCTAAAAGCAGCTCTGCAGTAGAACGGTTATATCCGGTATTAAATACTACCAAGATTTGATGATGGTGTAGCATCGTGAATAATTCCTCGGCAAAGGGAAAACTATTGACAGGAAGTTTTTCATAAGAAATTTGTAACTGACTTAAAAATTTATGATAAAGAAGTGAAAGTTCTGCAATAGAAATAATTACTTTTTTAAATTGAAGTATATCACTAATTGCTTGAAATTTTTCTTTTCCGGATCCAATAGTTAGTACCGTTTCAAGTGACACATCATATCCAGCATTTACCAAGACGTTGTGAATGGTGTGGTATACTAAATTATTTTCATTGATTACAGTACCTGCCAAATCAAATACAACCATTTTGAACTTAGCTGTTATCATAGTTTTAATCAGACAATTTGAATATATCCTTCAATAATTGGTTGATTATATGATGCTAAAATTTTATTTGTTGCACTGATAAGTTGAAAAGTAATTTGTGCCGCTGAAAAATCACCTTTGTACCAAAACTGCAATAATTGATGATCTGTTTTGAGAGAGCGAGGTCTTAATAAATTAATATATACCTGAGACAATTGAAGGTCAGTAAATCGGTTGAATACCCCTTGATGAATAAGTCTTAATGTATGAGTTGTTACTATGGATTCCATAGAAAACATTTGAATAAAGTTCTCCCCCTATCATTATTGATTTATTAGCAAACTGTTATCTAAATATGACCCTGAAATAATGTGGATTACCTGTGAATTAGAATTATATTACGGCCTCATCCCTTGACATAATTCTTCAATTGTTCCAAAAGAGAGCGTCATGCCAGCACCCCCAAATCCGTTAATGGCCCAAATACCGGGTTCGATTTCTTTAAAATACTCCGTCTGGCCATTGCGAAGCTTAGCATAATAACCACTCCATGTTTGCTGAATCCGCCAATCAGGTAGGTGTACAATTTGCTCCAAATAATTAAGAATTAACTGTTGGATAGAAACCGAATTAAATGGCTCAGCCAACATATCATACTCATGACTATCTCCAATTGTTATTTCGTCAAGATGATTTTGACATGCCATTACATGTATTCCATATTTCAAATAGTCTGGATATTTTTTAGCAAGTTGATCTTTTAAAAAAGGCAATGAAGGAGCCACTTCAAAGCTTAGGTAATGAGCCAGGGAAAGTCCACCACATATAGAAGGTCCCAACTTCCAATGGTTTGGCTGCGAAAAGGTACGCATCATTTGTAATTTACAGGTGGTAAAATTGCGCAGGTATTCCTCCGGAAAAAAATTAGAGAAATCCACCCCGGAACAGATAAAAATGAGATCAGCTTCCATGGCTTTATTATCTACCCATACTTTTCCTTGAATTATACCCGTGATTGATCGATGAAAATAAAATTGTATAGGGTATCGTTCTTTTAAAAAAATAGGAAGATCACGTATTATTTTTCGAGATTCAAGCAAAGCCTCATCCTTGCACCAAAGTGCACCTCTCACGGTATTTTTATTAATTGCAGGACTTAGTTTATCAAGATGAACACGATCAACCCAGAATATAGGACGTTCTGAAGAAAATTTTTCCACTACTTCATGCATCACTTGCTCCTCTTCCTCTGTTTGAGCAAGATGCAAACTTCCATTCTCGTCAAACCAAGCACCCATTTCAGAGCATATTTCTTTCCAGATAGCTTTTGTACGCATTGCCCTCTCATATTGAATACCTGATCGTTGTCCTATTGGCCAAATCATTCCAAAATTTCTGATAGAGGCTCCCTTTGCAGCTGCAGAACGCTCATATACATCAACTTGAAATCCATTTTCAGCTAGAGATCTTGCGGTGGCTAAACCCACCACTCCTGCTCCTATAACAATTGCTCTACTAGGCATAATTAACTTTTTTATATTTTGTAGAAAACAAATAAAGCGATACAGAAATAAAAAATATTCCAAAGAAGCCTACACTTAAAAATGCAGTTGAAAAAAATTGTACCCAATTTGTATAAAAATTAAAATACTCTTTTAATAATAAAACAAATACAGTCCCTAGATAGCCGAAAGCATCTGAGATATACATTAAAAACCCAACATTGCCCTTTATTTGGAACGCAGCAACAAATCGCTCATAAAAAAAACTATTACAGGCCACATAACCAAGGTAAAGGGCTGTGGTGGCAATTACCATCCATGTTACCGCATCAACCCTGCCCTGCTGAAACAAAATAGTGCTTACAATGAGACCCAAGAAGCCCATACCCACTAAAAGATGGATAATACTAAATGCCTTAAAGTGATTTTGTAAGAGAACAATTCCGGCAACAACAAATAAAACAATAAAACCGGAAATAGTACTTGTTTGTATAAATAAGAGATACTGGCCACTATTACCAGTTTCATTCCAAAGTTCCACGATAAAATCTTCAGAAAAATCTCTAAGTGCAGTCAATAACATATAAGAAAGTATAGGTGCGACTAAAAAGAGTGCATACTCTTTTAAAAATTTTACTCTTGCTTTACCATACATTGGAGTACGAGGAGTTCGTTGTAAACAATCTTCATAATCCGGTGGGGGGACTTTACTCAAAAAAAATGTACAAATAAACAGTGGGATTAAAAATACACTTGCAACAAGAAATGGCATCCACCATTGATCAACAGATAATTTCACTAAAAAATATTGCCCCACGGTTTTGGCTATACCGGAAGAAACAATAAAACTGGTAGCTAAAACAGCCCCTAATATATCAGTAACTCGACGGCCCTCTAAATAGCCAAATACCAAGCCCCATATCATGCCCAGCGGCAAACCATTAATGAATAAAAAAATGAATTTATATTGAAAGGGAACTATAGCAAAAAAAAATAAAGCAACCCACCCTAAAAGAATTAAACCAATGATGAACCATGGGCGGTTATGTGATTTGACTTCCGCAATAAATCGGATTCCAATAAATTTACTCAGCATATAGCCAAATACTTGAGAAGATACCAATACCGCCTTATATGAAAACCCAAACTGTTCTAATCCCTCATAAGTAGATACAGTGTAGGGCTTTCGTACACCATACATGCAGGAGTATACAATAAATGCTGTAAGGGATGCATAGAGTATAAAAAATACCTGTGGCCAATTATTTTTTTTTCGCGCCAATTTATACATTACAAGCTTAAATCCTGCCATCCAAATGACGAATAATCATTGTGTGATAATGATCAATTGAAGGGGGGGCAATAGTAGGATCTTTTGCCTGATCATCCCAACGTCTGAGTAAAAGATAATATTGGAATAAAGGATCGCGTTCAAATCGAGTGGCTTCATTAGGAAGCATCGGTCCTCCCTGAAATGCTAAGGTAGCTTTACTGGCGTCAGACAAGAGTTCTAAATAGTGGGGATATTTATAAGTTAAATAGCGTTTTGCTTGTACATGAGAAGCAACAAGTTTACAAACTTTATCACTAAAACATTTCTGCATTAAATATTCGTATCCTAATTGCTCATGGTCAACTACACCAAATTCCTCCATCCGTTCCACGGGCATCACATATTCACACAAATGGCCTATATCATGCAGGAGAGCGGCTAATATTATTTCCTCATCATGACCCGCTGCACTGGCCAGTGCAGCACATTGTGTCATATGTTGTATTTGTGAGACCTTTTCACCTATGTAATCATCTTGTCCATGATCATTAAAAAGAGACGCAATCTCGTCAGCTATTTTAGCTGGGGTATTTTTACTCATTTACTTATTATTATAATGCAATTTTTTTATTGCGTTTACGTCGTCGATAGGAATGTCTTGGATTATCTGCCTCCAATCGATATTTCGGTTATATTTTTTCATCGCCTTAGCAGGGTCAAAAATTCGTAAATCTGGTTTTTGAAATAAATAGGGTGAAAAGTCAGGATCAGCTGTAAAAAAATCATCTAACAAGGACGCAGTAAGATCATATTGATTCACGTAGGGAACACCCAAAAGATGATAAATTGTCTTTAGTATAGAGCCAAAATTAGCATGGGTATGAGATACGTATTCCCTTTTGACATAAGGACCAGCCATCATCAATATACTGCGATGTGCGTCAATATGATCTACACCACCTTGCGGATCATCTTCTGTGATAATGACTAACATTTTTTTCCAAAAACGTGTTTGGGATAAAAAAGTAATTATTCGCCCAAGCGCTAAATCATTGTCAGCGATGTAACTATGTATTAAAGGGTATCCATCTTCGGGACGGGGAGAAGAAGCGTGATCATTAGGAAGCTGAATGGTTATAATTGATGGGAGTGAATCTTTTCCCTCTATCCATAGTTTTTTAAATTCCTCGGTAAATTGCTCTACTCGAAACTGATCTGGAATATTTGTATTATAACCAGCATATTGTTGACTGGTTCTTTTATATAAAGCATTCTGCATGGGAACCATGACGCCATGTGCTGCCCCGGTAGCTGTATCATACCAATTTTCACGAACATGCGCGGTTTCATTTGCTTCACCAAAATTATAAAAGGAAATACCTTTGCGTTCAAGTGCTTCCCATAAACCGCCTGTTTCAGCAAAATCCTCAGGATCCATGCTGCCGGTGGAACCAGGGAAACGTCTACCGGGTGCAGTTGAAAAATACATTGCCGTTTTTGTAGCATTTGAATTTGCCTCAACCCATTCATTCGGGATCACTCCCATCATCCAATGGTGGCCATGAATTGAGGCATCGCTGTCACAATAAAAATTATCACTAAAAGCAAATTGTCGTGCAATTTTTGAATGGTTAGGTGATACATTAACATGTTCTAATGTATCACGCTGTCTAACTACTTTCACATTATTTCCAAAACGAGATAATGAAGAATCGCCGTTACCATCTAATAATTGACCAAAGATCTCATCATAGGTACGGTTTTCTTTTGTTATGTATATAATATGTTCAATAGGTGTTGATTTTTCACCAGGGTAAGCTGGCAAAAATGTAGGCTTAGTATAAGTACGTTGATAGGTATAGTTGATTACGTCAGCATACATAGACTGTAGTGTTGAATCAGCGGGCAATGGAACTCGTTGTAATGTGGCAAGTTGAATATCTCCAACGTAGGTGCCTTGTACGGGAGCTGTAAATCCACGTCCCCCATTCGGCCCTGCACCTAATCCTCTACAACTTGTAATAAAAAGAGAAGAATCAATTTTTGATAATTTAACACGTGTAGGTCCCCAACCGGCGGGGATCAAACCTACTGTCTTTCCCAATCGAGTATCAATTACTGCAACGGCATTAAGTCCAAGTAATGCAACATACAGTCTTTTTTCATCGGGTGAGAGTTCAATACCAAATGGCAAATAGCCTCGTAATTTATCTAAGGTTGAATCAATTGAAAGCTGTATATGTTTTACGATTTTACCACTTCGATAATCTAATACGGTGATATTATCATTGGTAGCGTTTGTAATATAAGCCAATTGTTGGCCAACCGCTATACTATTAGGACTTGAACCGCCAACTACTTCCTTATCATCAACCCATTCTCCCACCTGATACCCTGTTTTAATTTTATAATTCACGCGTTCAGTAGATAAATCAATAATATATACACTCATTGCTTCATCTACGTTAGGATCGCCAACACCTGGTATAACTTTTCCATCAATGACAATCCCTGATTTTGATTCAATTGTATTATGTCCATAAGGATGTCTTGAAATTAACAAGGAATCATAATTACTACTAGTCATCCCTTTAATCAAAGGATACTCATACATCCCAACATTTGCCACTAATGCATAAGCACCATCAGGAGATGTAGAAAGTCCAAAGGGAAGCCTCCCGGTTTGGATGGAGCTTATTACAGTATTTTTTATACAATTAATGCGGACTAATCTATAATTATACAAGTCAAGTGCCAGTAACTCATTTCGGGTATGATCATATACTAAGTCAGATGTAAAACTGTCTTGAAAACGGATATTATTTGAAATGCCATTTAAAGCAATAGTGTCAATTATTTCAAACTGAATAGGATTATAGCAGATGATAGTACCTCTGTCTCCTGCACTTAAATATAAAATAGAGTCATTTTTACCATATGCTATGCCTAGAAATGACCCTTTCGGAAAAGGAGATTTAATGGTTTTTTTGTAATCAGGTATTCGTTGAATTTCTTTAGTAGCATTATCATAACGGGTAAGCACACCATTGTGTAGAGACACCACCCATCTTCCACTTGGAGAAATAGCTAATCCAAAAGGGTCGTTGGTAATTTGATAGACTTCGCCTGCAGGTTTCACGTATCTTCCGCTCGGCAATACGGAGAGACCAGTAGTACTAATTTTAGTAAATTTATTTACACCTGGTACTTGTAACATTACAGGCTCCTGTGCTGTTGCTTTAAACATGAAATTGAATAAACCACAGAGCACTAAAAATCTAATGATATCTAACATAAAGTCGTTGACCTAAAACGTGACTACTTAGCTATCCAAGTTCGTGTGTTGATATTATCAGCTCCCTGACGCTGTACTGCTGCAGCTCGATTTGCGGCATTAAGAGCCTGTTCACTAATAGGGTATATGAAGCGAACAGGTACTAAATTATTATTCAGATTGCCGGGACCTGGAATAATTTCCGGTAAACCAGTTCTTTTCCAATCAAACCAAGCTTCCAGCCCATTAAAGTAAAGTGCAATCCATTTTTGAAGTGCTATCTTACCTAACATCTCAGTATTAGTACCAGTGAGTTCGACAGCAGGCTGTGTCAGATAAACTGTTGGCATAGCAATTTGCAAATTGTAGGCTGCTGGCACAACAGATTGCCAATATGAAAAATTAGCTGCTATGCCTTGATTATAATATGTAGATGCAGTACCAGTTGTAATAAAATTTCTTTGCCTGGCTTCAGCAAGTATAAATTGGAGTTCAGCATAGGTCATTAATATACCACGTGGCGCATCAGGTATAGGAGCTGCTTGGCCTGGATCATTACATACCAGACAAGCAAAAGTGTAACCCACTCTTGATACGTTTTGTGGACCCCCATTAAATGCTAGTGCCGCAACGTCGCTAAGACCATTTGGAATTCCCTGAATTACAGGTGTGCCGGATGTAACAGAGTTCTGAGTAGGGCGACCAAAAACCCGGATACGTGGATCGTTTAACGCAGTTAAACGGTCCGAAAATGTTTTACTTAAGCGAATCTCATCGAAGGAACCAACTCTTGATCCATATAGTGGCCATTGATTTGGAGCTGCTGCCAAATATTTTAATTCTGCATTGTCTGAATTTCCTGTAAAAATTGGATTATTGATAGGGTCGTTTAAAATAGCCTGTAACTCAGCGCTTACACTTTTTTGCTTTGATAATCGCATCAAGTATCGCAATCTGAGTGAGTTAGCTAACCTGCGCCATTTTATTATAGCCGAAGGTCCGCCCCCGTAAATCAAATCGCCAGAAAATGGCCCACTAGCTGTAGCTAAAACCTCATTTGCCTTTTTCAAATCGGCAAGTATTCCTGAATAGATATCTTCTTGTTTGTCATAAACAGGTTGATAAGCTGCGTCAGTCTTACCTTTTCCAGCTTGGCTGTAGGGAGCGTCTCCATATGCATCAGCAACTAGTGAGAACATCCATGACTTTAAAATGAGGGATACGCCATAATATGGACTAGCTGTGTTTGATCCAACTTGTGTGAAAATGTTTTGCAAATTTCGGTAGTTACCATACACATTATTCCAAATTGAATTTAACTCTGCCCAACCGTAACGATCCTCATTAACAAATTGAATCTTTGCATTGTATTGTACAACAAGATTTCCGATTGACCATGCTTCACCCACCTGATTATTTAATGTACTGCTAATTATTCCGCTTAACAACAGGTCAGAAGTAACAGCAGTAGGATTATTTCTATCGGTATTTATTTCCCTAAAATTTTTTGTACAACTCGTAAATAATAATACAGATAGAATACCAAGAATTATATTTTTCATTTTAACAGCTTTTATAGATTAAAATTTTAGGCTCAGGTTGATTCCATAACTACGTGAGGTAGGCATACTCATATTTTCAATGCCTGGAAGTGCGGTTCCGCCTGTGTAAGACATATTTTCCGGATCAACGTGAGGCACTTTATCCCATAGGAGTAGGTTGCGTCCTACTAAGCTTAGATTGATAGCACGGAAAGGAGTTTTAACAAACCACTTATCTGGAAATGTATAACCTAATTGTACCTCGCGAAGCTTAATAAATGAAGCATCAAACATGACCCCCTCAGCAATAGCACGTCCACCTGTCCATGCTGTATGCCACTCTCGTGCAGTAACTTTGGTAGTATTTGGGGTAAACGTTCCATCAGGATTTTGTACAACACCTTGCCCAATCACTCCATTACCTGTTTGAGTCAGATCATACCCATTTGCACGTCCCTGAAGCGTTTCAATAATGATTCCTCCCTCACGTCCCACTGTCTGTGTTTCAGAATAAAGTTTTCCACCTTGACGGATATCAAATAACAAACTCAACTTAATACCCTTAAAATTAAAGCTGTTTCCTACGCCCATAAGCCAGTCGGGATTGTAGTTACCTAGATAGATACGATTAGTAGTACGAATTGGACGCCCGTTGGATCCAAATACCATTTGACCGGTATACTTTCCGCTGGCATCATAGTAAGGAGCAGCAGGATTTGTATTTTGAACTCGTGCAAACCCTATCCCAAATAAGCTACCCATTCGTTCTCCGACTCTTGCCTCGACGGTAACCCGACGGCTGGCCATCACATAATTCGTGAGTCCTTCAGATAGTTCTAGAACTTCACTACGATTAGCCGAAAAATTCACAAAGACATCCCAGGTAAAGTTTTTCTTTTTAATTGGCGTTCCATTTATCATCACTTCTACACCATAGTTTGTAATCAGACCCGCATTAATTCTGCGAGAAGCATAACCACTTGTTGTTGAGAGGGGAATGGCTAAAATCTGGTTACTGGTATTACTTTTATAATAAGTGATATCAAGCCCCAATCTATTACCCCAAAATTTTATCTCAGAACCTACTTCAATAGCAGAACTTATCTCAGGCTTTAAATTCAAGTTAGCAAGGCTACTTGTTTCACCATATATCTGGAAGGATCCGAATGGTTCACTACGACTAAATGTTTGAGTGTATGCAAAAGGATCAGTGTCATTTCCAACTTGTGCAAAGCTACCTCGCGCCTTTAAGAAGCTGATAAATTTAGGAAGTTTCACCATTTCGCTTATAACGGCACTGAGCGCAACAGAGGAGTAGAAATATGAATTATCTTCAATTCCAAACATTCTTAAATTCTCTGGCAGTGTCAATGCTGAACTCCAATCATTACGGCCGGTGAGGTCAAGAAATATTCTATTGTCAAAAGAAATTCCAAAAGATCCATATAAGCTATTAATTCGCTTTCCTACATTACGTTGTTCATTTACCAACGCTATTCTAGAGTTATTAAGGCTGTAGACCTCAGGAATATTGAGCTGCCCTGCTACTGCTTCATTAAAATAAGAGGTTTGTTGCATAGCGTTACCTCCTACAGTTGCATTAAATGAAAATTTATCATTGATCCCCTTTGCAGCAGAAAGCAAAAAGTCAGTATTGCGCTCCTCATTAATAATGTTTGTTTCACGATATTGTCCAAAAGGAAAACGTTGTGTACTGAATGCACGTCTGTATTCTCGACGCTCATTACTCCAATCTGTAGCAGTCCTAAACTGCAGACTTAACCAAGAAGTAAAGTCATATTTCAAGACTACATTTCCCATAATACGGTTATAAGACTGCCCGTTTGTATTTTTGTAAACAGTCACATAAGGATTGTCATGATAATTATAGTTCCAACCAAATTGACGTGCATTCTCTAGGCCAGGTTGCCAAAGACGCTTAAGATCACTAACTTTTACGGAAGCTGGTAACCAACAATTAAATAAATACATGATACTTTCTGTTCCATAGCTGATAGAAGGCCGGTTATCACTTTCCCCATTTATGTATGAAACAAAAGCTCTGGCCGTAAACTTAGAGTTGAGTTTATAGCCCCCTGACAAAGAAATTGTATTTCGGGTTAAATCAGTGTTTGGGATCATACCCACTTGATTCAAATTAGTATAACTGAGACGAAAATCTCCATCATTATTCCCACCTACCAATGCTACATTATTGGTGAAAGTAGTTCCTGTTTGAAGAAAATTTTTCAAATTATCCTTATCGGCAACCCATGGAGTAGATGTTATTACACTTCCGGCAGGCGCATTTAAATCGCCCCCCATGAATGGGATTACTTGGCCATTGAGTGTACGAGGCGAATTAAACTGAGGATAAGACTGACCATTAAAAGCGGGTCCCCAACCTTCGTCTGTGCCATCTGTTAAACCACCCCCAGCTCCATTCACAAATGCAAAAGCGCTACCACTTCCATTACCTTGTCCATATACAGTTTGATACTCCGGAAGTTTTAATGGTGTTTCGAATGTTGAATTGGTACTGAATTCAACACCGAGCCCTTTTTGTTTTTTTCCTGACTTTGTTTTAATTAAAATTACACCATTTGCTGCTCGGGAGCCATATAGTGCAGAGGCAGCAGGCCCTTTTAACACACTCATGGATTCTATGTCATCCGGATTAACAAACCCTGCACCATTTCCGAAGTCAATTTCGAGATTTGAACGTCCAGAAGCACCGGTTATTGCATTACTAATAGGCACTCCATCAATTACATATAATGGCTGGTTTTTATTTAAATCAACAGACCGCTCACCTCGGATGGTAACCCTGGAAGAACCGCCAACGCCTGAAGGGCTGCCAATCACGGTTACTCCAGCTACTTTACCTGCTAACTGATTTACAACGTTTGTTTCACGAGCTATGGTCAGGTCTTCACCTTTTATTTCCTGAATGGCATAACCCAGCTTTTTCTTTTCTCTTTTTATACCAAGAGCAGTTACCACAACTTCCCCAAGCTCTTTTGTTTCAGCGACTAAGGTTAATGTGAGAAATAATGAATCGATCGCTTGAGACTTAGTAAAAAACCCAGAACTACTAACCTCCAGTGTGTTACCAATAACCGCATTACATGTAAAATTTCCTTCTTTATCAGTAATTGTGCGAACACCTGTCTCCTTCACCAAAATTGTGACACCCGAAAGTGGTTCGTTTGTAGACTCATTAAATACTCTTCCTTTAATTTGCTGTGCTGCTGCCATTAAAGAAAACAACAGACAAAGCAATGAAAAAACGCTTTTGCGCATAAATAGTTGATTTTGAAATTCAGTTTTAATAGGCTGCAATTTCAATATCTATTGTTATGCAAAAATGTTGTTAATGTTAATAAAAATTAATCCTACTGTTATTGAAACGTTACCAACTTTGTTATTCGCTTTTTGTTGAAAGTACAAAAGCTGCTCTGCGCGGTCCGGGGAATGGAATATCGCCCTTTATCCCATGCCATAATACACGATTAAACTCAATATCATTGTTGGCATCTTCTTTTGCATAGTCAAACAGTTCTGATCTTCTTTGCCACTCCGAGCGAACAGTATTTTTTTGGGTTAAGTCCACATCAGGCACAAGGGCTTTGTATGAAAAGGATTGCGCTATCGTATCAAAACATCGCCACATAGGAGTGGCGCCGGCGTCATATTGAGTCATAGGAGGCAACCCCAAGATTAACTCCATTGTTCGTAACATTGAGGCGGTGGTATATAGCGTATGATCTACAAAACCTCTTTTTACAAATCCTCCGGCCAGATACGCTGTACTACGGTGAGCATCAATATGGTCAGCACCATTTTGGGCATCATCTTCTACTATAAAAACTGCAGTTTCATTCCATATAGATGAAGTAGCTAGTTTTTCTATTAATAGCCCTACGGCCAAATCGTTATCCGCAACATGTGCAAATGGGCTAGGACGTCCCAAACGAACACCCTCGGTGTGATCATTACCAATCCGAACAGTATTAAACTGAGGTAATTTATTTTTGGCTAAAAGCGAATCAAAATCTTCTCTCCAAATTCTAATTCGGGTTGTATCGCGAATTGATAAGTTATAGTCTGGGAATTTTGGACAAATATTATTCTGTAAAACTTTAATAGTAGGTTTGTCTCCACTTACAAATTCACCGTAGGACCTGAAGCTTACCCCATTACGATAGCAATTATCCCAAAAAAATCCTGCTTTGTTATTAGCAATTTCACGTTCGCCCTCCCCACCATAACTACCACCGCGTCCACCGTAATTAGTGGGCCAGGTTTTTTCAAGATAATCATTTGCGTAGGCCCCCATGGTCCAATTATGCCCGTCAGCACTCACTTCAGAGTTTACATAAAAATTATCCAGCAAAACAAATTGTTCAGCCAGTTGATGCTGATTAGGAGTAATTTTTCGTCCAAATAATAGCAAGGAAGAATCTCCATTACCGTTGGGAAGATCTGATAAAACCTGATCATAAGTACGGTTCTCTTTTATTACATAAAATATATACTTTATAGGAGAAGTACCCTTCCCATTTTCTGAAAGTGTCATTGGAATCGGATAACCAGGAGCCAAGCTATCGGCTAATAATAACCGTGATTGACTGTAGGGAGAATTAGAATAAACTGCTTTGGTATATTCCTTTAAGGTTACCGGATTCGGAATAGCAATTACCGACATAGTCCCTTTAAATAATCCGCCGATATACTCTACTTCGTTTCCGGGCTTTGTTTTGAAACCATGGTGTATTACTTCTTCTTTACTACGAACCGGTGAAGGTCCAAATGGATTTGCTTTTGAGGTTTCCCCTTTACCATTAGTCACCCACAATTTCCCAGCAATGAATCTAACTGTTGTTGGATACCACCCCACGGGAATAAATCCAATAGACTTACTTTTTCCCTTTTGACTTACATCAAATACAGCCAGACAATTATTATCCGCATTGGCAATATAAAGCTTTTTACCGCCAGGGTCCAGTGCTATACTATTTGAAGTAGAACCACTGGGAGAAGTTGGAAATAATGCCGCATCAAGTGTTTCAATAACTTGCTTAGTTTTTGAGTCAATAATACTCACACTATTGTCATTAGCATTACACACATAAATTAAATCACCTGTTGAACTAATCAAAATCTCATTTGGGTTATCACCTACGGGTATAAAATGTGTCCATCGCTTTGAAGCTAAACTAAAGACCAATAATTTATCTGCACCCCATAAAGAAATATACAGCTCCTGATGATCAGGACTGATCTTACAGTCATAAGCTTCTGCATCTAATCCAAATGTGGCGAGAATTGACTTATTTTTTAAATCAATCAGGTACAGTTTTTTATCCTCTCGTGTAACCACGTATAAAAGCTTTCGTTTTTCATCTATTGCAATTCCAGCGGGCCCGATTCGAACAGGCCAAGGTTTGCCTAAAGAAATGCTATCATATTTAACTAATTTCTGATGCTGAATCTTGTAAAGCATTATTCGATTATCATGTCCTCCTGCAGCATATAAAATACTATCGTCCGCCGAAAAGGCAAGACCATACCAGGACTTTTGAATGACCAATTCATCAACTATTTGCTCACTGGCCACATCAACCAACTGAATCGATTGAGTGCTTTGCCCATTGTTAGTAACCGCAACAAGGTTGCCGGCATGATTTAAAACCATGTTCAATGGTAAGTCACCCAAGTTAAAAGACTTACCGGCTGGTGTTAATTTCCATCCATTTGGTAGTTGAACGGCGGTAGGCAACAATTGTGTATTACCAGCCAAAGAAAAGGTCAAAAAGGTCAAGAAGTTAAGTACTCGATATTTCATAGTCTAGTTTTTAAGCGTATAGAATAAAGAAATTGATAAGGATCGTCCCATTGAATTTATTCCCGAGCCATGAGTGCGATAGTCTGTATTAATTAAATTATTTAGCCGAAACCGATATTGCAGTTTTCCAATTTCCTTTGCCACAAAGAGGTGGTATATTGTATAACCCGGGGTGCCCCCAAAAGGAATTCTATTATCATCTTTATCCCCTTGTGCAAGTCTTTGTTGAGAAGTTGCATAATCATTTATAATACCCGCCTGCCACTTTCGGCGACTATACGTGATACTAAGTTGGCCATTAATGGGTGGAATCCTTCGAAGCGGCTCGTTACGAGTTAGGTTATGTCCAAATAAATAAGAAAGATTAGCCTGTACTAACAGGAAGGGGAAAGGGGAGCTGGTTATTTCAAATTCTGCCCCGCGGATAAAAGCTTCCTCAATATTCTTTTTAATATAGACTGGGTAGTTATTTATGATGGCGGATGTTTTAATCCTTCCGATTAAATCCTTTAAGGTAACATGAAAGGCAGCCACTGAAACTTGAAAATTCCTTTGTTTCCATCGCACTCCCATTTCTTTGTTAATCGAACGCTCTGGTTTGAGATCATATGCAGGCTGCTCATACCTGAAATCGATTATTCCTAACGTACCCATATCATCAATATTGGGTGCTCGAAAAGCAGAATTAATATTACCGAATAATGTTAGCTGCTCGGAAATCGCATAAGATGTCCCTAGCATATAAACCCATGCGGATGGCTTAATCAAAATAGCTCCAATCGAAGCATCCTGTATAGTAATTTTATTTTTATGAAAGCGAACGCCGGTCTCAATTTGTAATTGCTTAAGGGTAAAATGATGTAAATTATAAGCAGCAAAACTATGATACCTGGCTCCATTGGGGTAAAGACCCCTCCTAGAAACAATATCGATAGGTGTATTATATTGAAAACGGGTGCTTTTCACATAATCCAAATTCAACTCCACGCCCGTGTTGGCGCTCCAAAATGTTGTAAATACCGTTGCAATATCAGTAGTAATTGACGAACTGTTAACAGTATCAAACTCTTTCACCAGCGGACTGCTGCTTAGTGACTTTGAAAGTCTGTGATCAATCAATTGCTGTTGCGAAATATCAAGCGTAATCGATCGTATAACACCATTTGCGTAGCTTTTCTGGGTTTTTAAAAAAACCATTTTCCGTTGTAATAACTCAGACTTAGAAAGTGCTACTTTTTCCAATTGATATTTATGATACAGCGGAACATCATTTTGATTGACAATTGACATACCCATTTGCACTCTCCAATTTTTTCCAGGTCCTATAGTTGTTCGTACATCCAAAGATTGTTGTCTGTAACCGGATGGTCTTTGAAAACCCGAAGTATCGCCTCCTTTAAGATCTCCAAAATCGCTAAATACTCCCGAAACAAGAGTAGCGATTTTTTTATTGCTAAATTGAATTTCAGGACGCAGTGTGCGCTCCATTCCCTGACTGGTTCCTCGCAACAATAAAGTACTTGAAAAAACCGGTTTGACAGATAAACGAGGTTGACGGGTAATGACATTGATAACACCCCCCATGGCATCACTACCAAATTGAACAGAACCAGTTCCTTTTACAACTTCGATTCTTTCCACAAGGAAGGGATCTACTAACGTCAGATATTGATTTGGTCCATACCTGAAAATGGCATTATTCAAACGAAACCCGTCAATTAATAATAAATTTTGATTTCCGGTAAGCCCGCGAACAATCGGTGATCCTCCTCCATGATTAGTTTTTTGAACAAATACACAGGAGAGTCCTATTAATGATTCAGGCACAGTACGCAAGAGGCTTTGCTTAAGTTTAGAAGAATCAAGTACGGAAACAGAAAAAGGAGTTTTAGTGATACTACTCTTTGTTTTGGTTGCCGTAATAATTATGGCAGGAAGTTTCTTGCTTGAATCAACTTGTGCCACAGACCCTGTACTGACAAAGAGATAGAGGCATAAAAGTGGTACTCGAAAGGGGAACATAAATAAAATGTTTATGTTAAAAATAGTTTATAAAATTTTAGCTTGAAAGTTGACGATTTTACTTAATAGTTATTTAATTAAGAGTACCTTTCGTTTTATGAACACAGATCTACAATATCCTATCGGTCGGGTTCAATTGCTTGGATATAGCGATATAGTAAAAGACAATTGTTTAAAAGCAATACAGGGTTTACCCATACAATTAGACTATGCTGTTGAGAATTTAAATGATACGCACCTGCATACACCTTACAGGGATGGTGGATGGACACCCAACCAAATTATTCATCACTTGGCAGATTCTCACATGAATGCTTTTATACGGTTTAAATTGGCGCTACATGAAGAGCACCCCACGGTTAAACCATATGATCAAAACGTATGGGCTGAAACAATCGATGTAAAAAATGTACCCTGTAATATTTCTATTACATTAATTCATGCATTACATCGTCGTTGGGAGGCGCTATTACAACCGCTTACTAAAGAGGATTTTATGCGTAGTTTTTATCACCCCGAACAAGCCAGAGATATTAAATTATGGGAGGTGCTACAATATTATGCCTGGCACGGTAAACATCATGCCGCGCAAATAACCAATTGCAAGCCATAGGAATGTTGATTCGTTAACATTGACGTAACATATCGCTTCTAATTTCGCGGAAAATCAACTCCGCATGAAGTTTCTAACTAGTGTTTTAGTAGTACTGTTTGGTTTGCAAGCCGCCATTGCACAACAGCCAACACAGCTTTTTAAAATCAAAGTAAAGGATGAGGACAACTTAAATCTTCCTGGCGCATCTGTTACGGTTACACCTGGTAAAAATGGGGGTACCACTAATCAAACGGGTGAAATTAGTTTTATTGATGTTAAGCCTGGAAAATACACACTAAGTGTATCCTATATTGGTTATTCCGCTTACAGTGAAACGATTGAAGTAAAACAAGGCGCTTCTGAACTGATTGTTACACTTCAATCCGGAATTAAAACAGAAAAAGAAGTAGTAATCCTGGGAGATCGGCTCAAAGGACAATCAAGATCACTCAATCAACAAAAAAATAATCCAAACGTCAGTAATATAATTTCAGCGGACCAAATCGGACGCTTTCCTGATGCAAACATTGGAGATGCAATTAAGCGAGTCCCAGGGATAGCCATGCAAAATGACCAGGGAGAAGCGCGCAATATTATTATTCGTGGAATGGGACCAGAACTAAATTCTGTTAGCTTGAATGGCGAACGTATTCCCTCAGCAGAGGGAGATAACCGCCGTGTACAGATGGACCTAATCCCCTCTGATATGGTTCAAACGGTTGAAGTCAATAAAACATTGACGCCTGAAATGGATGCGGATGCTATTGGAGGTTCCGTTAATTTGGTGAGTAGAGCTCCGTCCAATGGTCTGCGTATTTCTACTACCCTTGCCGGTGGATATAATGTTATCAGAGAAGGCTTTATTGGAACAGCAGGCTTTGTGGTGGGAAATAGAATTGCCAAAAATAAATTTGGATTTGTATTCAGCGGTTCACTCAACACAAATAAATATGGCTCTGATAACGTAGAGGCTGTTTGGCAAAAAGATGCAAATGGCAAACTATTCATTGCCGATCATGATATACGTAAGTACGATGTAAAAAGAGTTCGCCGTTCAACCTCTGCCACTTTTGATTATAAAATCAATCCTAAGAATACATTATACCTTACCGCAACCTACAATTGGAGAGATGATTTAGAAAATCGCTACCGTTTCAGACATCGCTTAAGAGGTGGTTTGACAGATTTAAATTACGATGCGGCAGGCAACATTACTGGTTATAGAAATGGAGAAGTGTTAAAACAAACCAAAGGAGGAATTTTAAATGATCGTAGTGAGGGAACGCGTCTGGAAGATCAGCGGGTAAGAACATTAGCCCTGAGAGGAGAACATGTGGTTGGTAAAACTAAAATTGATTGGAGTTCACAATATGCACGCGCTTCAGAAATGCGGCCAAATGAAAGGTATATTTCAATGGGTCGCAGATCTGTAACGGTAACGCAGGATATTTCAGACTTAAACTATCCGATGCTAACCGCAACGCGCGTGTTAACTGATTACACACGTTTTAATGATTTGTCTGAAGAGTTCCAAGTTCAGTACGAAGAAGACTTTAATGGAAAAATAAATTTCCAAGTTCCTTTATCATTACTAAAAGAGCAAAAAGGAAATCTTCGTTTTGGCGCCAGAATCAGAGCCAAAGTAAAAGAAAGAGATAATATTTTCTACTCCTACAGACCCCGTACAACTATTTCTAGCTTAGGAGCTATTCCTGGGTTAGTTGATCAATCAGTTTCAAACTTTTATCCGGGTACAAAATTTTTCATAGGTCAGTTTGCCTCTGCTGATTACTTAGGAGGTCTTGATTTGAACAATACTGCTCTTTATACAAGATCAGTAGTTGGAGCTGAATTTTTAGCAGGTAATTACAAAGCCAATGAAATAATTACAGCTGCCTACGCACAGTTAAATCAGCAGTGGAGTGATAAACTCTCCATGGTAGCCGGTGTACGTATGGAAGCAACTAATTTAGATTATACAGGAAACATCGTAGAAAATGAAAATACACTGAAGGGCATTGCCAATTTTAAAAATAATTACATTGATTTTTTACCCAGTATTAATTTTAAATATCAAACAGATAAAAATTTAATACTGCGTCTGGCCTATACCACTGCTATTGCTCGCCCAAAGTACTATGATCTAGTACCTTTCTTCAATGTAGTTCGTTCAGATTTTGAATTAAGCAGCGGAAACCCCAAATTGGATGCCATTCGTTCGAGTAACCTTGATTTGATGGCGGAGCGTTATTTTAAAAATGTAGGATTGATTTCCGGTGGGCTATTTTACAAGCGCTTAAGCAATTTCTTCTACACTTATCGTGATGAGGCGTATACACAAGCCAAGTTTGCATCCGATTTTCCTGGTGTTGTCAATCCCATTGCAGCAGGAGAAAATTGGCAATACCTTCAACGCAGAAATGGAAGCCCCGTCAATGTGCAAGGATTTGAAGTTGCTTTCCAACGTCAGTTAGATTTCTTACCTGGTTTCTGGAAAGGAATTGGACTTTATGCAAACTATACCTATACCAACTCAAAATCAGAAGGTATTTATGATTTATCTGGTAAATTGATTCGGGAGAATATAGCTCTTCCTGGAACAGCACCCCACATGTTTAATTTCTCATTATCCTATGAAAGCAAAAAGGTAGTTGCAAGAATTTCTGCAAACTTTACCGGTGCCTATGTGGATGATAGCGATGATGGTGGTTATAATGAAGATGCATTTTTTGATCGCTATTACGATAAGCAATTCTTTATTGATGCAAACGCGTCTTATGCTTTTACAAAAAAATTACGCTTTTTTGCTGAGGCCAACAATCTCACCAACCAACCATTACGTTATTATCAAGGAGTAAAAGAAAGAACTGCACAAATAGAATTTTACGGTCCTCGATTTAACACCGGCTTAAAATTAGACCTGACTAAATAAGCCATTAACTTTGGGCATATGAAATCCATGCCCACTTATAGAGGAAGAGTATATCGCTTACCCGGTATACTCTTCTTTTTTTATTCAACAGCATTCAGTTCTATACCAACACAGCAAGAACCAGTTTTGCCTAAAATAATCACTCAAAAAGTATTTGCGGACAGTGACGACCCGGCAATTTGGATCAACTACAAAAATCCGGCTGCCAGTTTAATTCTGGGAACAGATAAAGACAATTTCAATGGTGGTATTTATGTATTTGACCTAAAGGGTCAGATTGATTCAATTCGATCCAAAGTAGGATTAAAACGGATGAACAACGTGGATGTAATCCAAAACGTGCCCTGGGGAAATGGTACTATTGATTTGGCCGTAGCAACAGAGAGAGGAGAAAATCAAATACGTATTTATGAACTTCCCTCCATGCGTCCTCTGGATGATGGGGGTATCCCGGTTTTTATTGGCGAAAAAGAAAGAGCGCCTATGGGGGTTGCCCTTTATAAACGCAAGTCAGATGGGACATTGTTTGTCATTGTAGGTCGTAAAAATGGCCCATCAGGATCGTATTTGTGGCAGTATAAATTGGCCCCGAATAAAAAAGGTAAAATCGAAGCTACAGTTGCTAGAAAATTTGGAAAATACTCTGGGTTTAAAGAGATAGAATCTATTGCTGTAGATACATTATATCAACATATTTATTATTCCGACGAACAAATAGGAATTAGAAAATACCACGCTGATCCTAAAAAAGGCGATCAGGAACTTGCACTATTTGGAAAAACAAATTTTAAGGAGGACAATGAAGGCATTTCTTTTTATCATCTGACTGACTCTACTGGTTATATTTTGGTGTCAGACCAGGGGGCTAATCAGTTTCAGGTATTTACCCTGGAGGGAAGTTCAGCCAACCCGCACGATCATAAACATATTGGTACAATTCCCGTTACAGCACAAGAATCTGATGGATCTGATTGTACGGCCTTCCCGCTACCGGGTTTTGAAAAGGGCTTGTTTGTAGCTATGAGTACAGACAAAACTTTTCATTTTTACAGCTGGGAAGATTTTATAAAAAAAGGGATTAGCAATTTTAAAAGCCGATAGAAACCAAGCCTATTTTGTTAATAATAAATTAATAAACTTAGGGTTATCCCCTGCTGTTTCTTAGGGAATTTTGCGACCAAATTCACCTTATGAAACCACTTCAACTGTTTCTTAGTTCCTTAGTTTTAATTCTATTGACTCACACTGCCTGGAGTCAGGTAACCACCAGTGCCGTGGAAGGCATTGTTCGTTCTAAAAACGGGGAAGCACTGTCTGGCGCCAGTGTTAAACTTACACATCAACCAACAGGTTCTGTTGTGAGTGCCATGACAACTAACTCAGGTCGCTATTTTGTAGTTAACCTACAGCCGGGTGGACCCTATACCATCGAAGCCTCATTTGTAGGGTATAAGATTGAAACAAGAACAAATGTTTTCTTGGACTTAGGTGAAAACTCAAAAGTAGATTTCAGTTTACTAACTACAGCACAAGAACTAAAAGAAGTAGTGATTACTAATAAAAGAGGTAGCTCCTTTACTGTAGGTGGTGTGGGAACTTCTATTGCAGCAGAGCGATTTGACAACCTTCCAACAGTAGGTAGAAATCTAACCGATTTTGTTCGTCTAACACCGCAAGCTAAAACTACATTCGGTGGTGGTATTGCAATTGCCGGACAAAATAATCGCTATAACCAAATTATGTTTGACGGTGCGGTGAATAATGATGTATTTGGTTTATCAGAATCAGGAACAAACGGAGGTCAAACGGGTTCCTCTCCAATCAGTGTAGACGCCATTGAGTCTTTCCAAATTGGCGTTTCACCTTACGATGTTTCACTGGGAAATTTTACAGGAGGCTCTATTAATGCAATTACTAAAAGTGGTACTAACACCACTAAAGGATCCGCCTATTGGATTTCAAGAAATGAGAATACCGCTGGCAAGCGTCCTACAGGAGGAATTTTTGATGCAACCAAATTACCAGATTTTCAAGCCAATACTTTTGGTATAACACTAGGTGGCGCGCTAAAGAAAAACAAGCTTTTTTATTTTGTTAGTGCAGAGATTCAGCGTGATGAGAGACCACAACCTTTTGATCCCAATACATTCAGAACGCCTCCAGGAGCTGCCTTTCGTGATTCCGTGAATTTGATCTTACAAAAATTGAATTCCTATGGGTACGATCCTGGTGAATATTTGGATATTCCAGATCTACTAGAGAGTAATAAAATTGCTGCAAAGCTTACCTGGAATTTAAATCCAAAACATCGCTTAAACATTTCATATCGCTATACAAATTCTGAGCGCTCATTAACCAGTCCTAGTACTTCTACCCGGATTAACTTTTTTAATGGTGGGTATTTATTCCCCAGCACCACACATTCCGGATCACTTGAATTGAATAGTCGTTTTTCTAATAAAATTTCCAATAAACTTCTCGTAACCTTTACGAATGTTTTGGACGACCGTGACCCATTGGGTAAGGATTTTCCCCGTGTGACACTAAACTCCGTAAATTCAACCAGCTATGTTTTTGGAACCGAAAACTTTTCTACTGGAAACCAGCTAAAGCAAAATAATACGGCTGTATTTAACGAATTAAGATTGCTGGCTGGCAATCACCAATTGAAGGCTGGATTAGATATTGAGTTCAGTAATTCTTACAATTTATTTGTTCGTGATAATTATGGTACTTATACCTATAATTGGGTTGGAGATTTTCTGGCCGACAGAAGACCAGCGCAGTACAGCCGCTCTTTCTCTTTAAGAGATAATATCACAGGAGACGGAAGTGCTGCAGGCACTGAGTTTAATACGCTACGTGCGGGATTCTTTATAGGAGATCAATGGAGGGTAAACGATAAACTCACATTCAACTTAGGAGTACGTGCAGATAATTTTGAGTTTTTAACTACCCCAAACGAGGATACATACTTCAACAATACAGCACTTCCTGTAATCACCAACTTACTGCGTACCAATTGGGCGCCTTATGTACTATTTGATATTCAAGACGCCCGCTCGGGTCTACGCCCGCAACCACAATTAAGCTTGTCTCCTCGATTAGGTTTTGGCTGGGAAGCAGGCAATGGTTGGAAAGTGCGTGGTGGGTTTGGCGCTTTCACTGGCCGAGTTCCATTAGTATGGCCAGGTGGAGTGTATAACAATACCGGGGTTAATATTGGAGGGGTTTTCCTAAATAATCCAAATATTACTTTCCGTCCGGATGCATTCAATCAATATAAACCATCTGACCTGGGTGTAACCGTGGCTTCTCCTTCAGGTCAAATTGATCTGATTGCTAAAAATTTCAGATTACCCAAAGTGCTTAAAAGCTCAGTTGGATTTGATAAAACATTGGGCAATGGATGGAAGTGGTCTACGGACATTTTATACCAATGG